>DASSXK010000153.1:0-11491 GCA_035703945.1 Ktedonobacteraceae bacterium
TCCGCCAGCTCTTTTGCCAATCGGACCGCGCCATTACTGCCTTGTGTACCGTCAGAAAACACGATTTTCACGCCATACAACTCAAGCATCTTACGACGCTCGGAGGTGACGTTATCGGGCATAACAGCAGTAAACTGATAGCCCTTGACACGCGCAATCATCGCCAAAGCGATACCTGTATTGCCGCTAGTGGGTTCGAGCAGGATAGCTCCGGGAGTCAGGCGGCCACTTGCTTCAGCATCTTCAATCATCTTCAGAGCAATCCGGTCCTTGATGCTGCCGGAGGGGTTGGCCCCCTCCAGCTTGGCAAAGATCTGAATGCCCGGCTTAGGACTGAAGCTTTTTAGCTCCACCAGAGGGGTATTGCCAATTGTCTCCAGGATATTCTTGTAGAGCATCGTAATCCTTTAGCAACCACCAGCCATAGCAGGCAGCAGGCGCACGACGTCACTTGCGCCAACCTCTGTCTCCAGGCCTTGCAGGTAGCGCACGTCCTGATCATTTATGTAGACATTGACAAAGCGACTCAGAGTGTCGCCTTCGGGCTGGATTTGCTCCTTCAACGCGGGATAGCGCTGATAGAGATCAGCCAGCACGGCGCTCAGGCTGCTGCCCTCGGCTGTCACTTCTTTTGAACCACCAGCAGACGATCTCAAGACCGGGGCCAGGCGAACTTTTGCCATCGTTTCTCTCCTTATAACACGTTGCGTTAGGGAATCGCACACACTTCGGCGTAGGTCGGCAGATTCTCCGGATGTCCATCCTCACCACAGGCGGGGCAATGGGCATCACGATAGAGTCTCAGCTCCTCAAATTCGCCAGACAAAGCATCAAACGTCATAAGACGTCCAACCAGCGGCTCGCCAATTCCCAGCAGCAGCTTCAGCGTTTCGGTTGCTTGCAGCAGGCCAATCACGCCAGGCAAGACACCCAGCACGCCAGCTTCGGCGCAGCTTGGAGCCAGTTCTGGTGGGGGTGGCTCGGGATAGAGACAGCGATAGCAGGGTCCCTCATATGGTTTAAAGACGGTCAACTGCCCCTCAAAGCGAAAAACGCTGCCATGCACGACTGGCTTGTTCTGAATCAGCGCCGCATCGTTCAAGAGGTAGCGGGTCGGGAAGTTATCAGTGCCGTCGATAATCACATCGTAGTCGGCGATAATACGCGCCACATTGGTTTCATCAAGGCGCTCAAGATACGTTACGACTTTAACATCGGGATTCAAGGCCTCAAGTGTCTCTTTGGCGGACTCCGCTTTGTACTGACCGATGCGGCTGGTATTATGCAGGATCTGACGCTGCAAATTGCTATCATCAACCACGTCATTATCAATAATACCGAGCGTGCCAACTCCAGCGGCAGCCAGATAGTAGGCCGAAGGTGAACCAAGGCCACCTGCACCCAGCAGAAGCACCTTTGAATCCAGCAGCTTCAACTGTCCGGCCTCACCGACTTCGGGAACCAACAGGTGGCGGCTGTAGCGCCTGTTCTGGGCATCATTCAACGTTCTGGGCTGCTTAAATTCGTATCCACTGGCCTTCCACTGACCAAAGCCACCAGCCATCGAGGTCACATTCTCATAACCCATCTGCTTCAGGGTCGTACCAGCCATCAACGAACGAACGCCACCGGCACAATACAAGACGACAGGCTGCGATTTATCAGGAACAGCCTCTTCGATCTGAAGCTCAAGAAAGCCACGAGGAACATGAACAGCGCCAGGGATATACCCTTCGTTCCACTCATTCTTCTCGCGCACATCAATCAAAGCAATTTCTTGCTTGCCAGAAGCGTGCTGCTCTTCCAATGCCTGGTGAACCTGTGATGAATTCCACTCGGGCACCTGCTGCCGCGCACGGCGCAAGATTTCACGGGATGCTTCACCCATTCTGCATCACCCTCCATAATTGTTGACAATGTCAATCAATTTAATTCTATTCATTTCTAACAAAAGCCTACCACGCTTAAATTTTACTTGTCAAGAAAAAGGTCAACAGTGGAGGCGCATTGCTAAAAGGTGGTCTTTATTCTCTATGTCAAAACACCCTTGCAGTGAAGTTTATTCCGATTTTATCAGGCAGTTGAGAGGACTGGACGATCCAGATGGGCTTAACCACTGGATCGCCCGTATAATGCTTCAGATGTGGGCATCTTCAGGCTTCACAAGACCGGCTTCCTCAAGTTCAGACAGAATTTTGAAGGCAACCTGGGGAGTGACAACCCGAGATCCAACTTCATGCATCTGCTCCAATAGAGCATTCAGGTAGGGGCGATACCTGGCTTCACGCTGGCTCACGCTACGCAAGACATAGGAAGCCGTTTCAACCAACCAGGGTGTTGTCTCTTTCGCGGTAAGCAGAGTCAAAACGGGAGCCACACTCATGCGTCCCATTGAAACCAGGCATTTGGCAGCCATCCAGGCCACTGAATGATCCTCATCGCAAAGACCATTCACTAAGACGAGCAGGGACCGGCGATCGCGAATCTCTCCCAGAGCCCGCATACAAGACCAGCGAATCCAGGGAGAGCTGGCCGTCTTACATTCTTGCACCAGGGCCGGTACCGCCGCATGGTTCAGGCGTACCAGCGAGGAAAAAATGTGACCTCCCACATGCTCATCGGCTCCATGTAACGCTTGTAATAGCACAGGCACAGCCGAGGCATCGCCCAACCGGCCAAGCGCATCGATCGCCTGCATCCTCACCGCAGGAGTGGGATCTTTCAAAGCATTCTTCAATATGCCCAGCGACTCGCGCTGCCCCAGCATGCCCAGCAGATATATAGCGGTCCCTCGCATCCCTGGGCGGGCATCTCTTGCAACTTCGGTCAGCACCCGTAACGCAAGGTTGGTGTCAATACCGGCCCCAGGCAAGAACAAGGTCCGTAGACGCATACGGGCATAGGCTGAGCGCAATTGTGCAGGAAGAGTAAAAGACTTACCAGCCCAGCTTCCAAGCGCGATACACTCAACAAGGTTACGCACCAGTTGCTCATCAGTCGTCGAAGAAACGGCTAAAACTGCCTGTGGCTCATTTTTTGAAATCGCCAGTAGCAGACGCCAGGCCGCGCCACGACTGCCACGAGCGGCATCGCGAGCCAGAATTTGGGGCGGTGTAATCCCAATTGGGGGAAGCACATCTTCAGGAACGGATTCAGCAGAGGTTGCTGACAGTTGATCCTCTAAAATGTTTGTAGCGTCGGGGTCTTTCATAGTCCGACTCCTTTTTCATCCAGAGCGCACGCACGACACAAAACTGAAAACCTACATTGTGAGCGGCACCTTCAGTGTCGTTATCCATTCCAAATTTGTAGCCCCCTGGCAAATGCCTGGTTGCTACAAGTTGGTTAAAAAAAGTACGCAAATGAAAACCGGCCCGACCAGAAATTCTGTATTCAGGATAACTATACTATAGCATAAAAAAAGCAGTATCTGGAGCAGATAAAATCACACTCCAAACACTGCTCACAAACAGTCGTAGACTCCGTTATCTAGCCGTTTCTACGCCTGTTTCTGTATCGCCTCAAACAAGCGTTCGGGCGTGATGGGAAGCTCAGCCACACGTGCCCCAACCGCTGCCTTAATCGCATTAGCAACCGCCGCACCGACCGGGATCACCGGAGGTTCGCCAACGCCCTTCGCGCCAAAGGGTCCGATTCTGGAAGGAATCTGAACCAGCAAAGGCGTAATTTCAGGAATATCGAAGCTATGCGGCAGAGCATAATCCATGAAATTGGAGGTCAGAGGCTGACCGCTCTCATCATAGACCAGTTGCTCGAAAAGTGCCCAACCAAGACCCTGAGTCACCCCGCCGTGGATCTGACCCTCCACCTCGGCAGGATTGATCGCGAAGCCGACATCCTGAGCCGCGACATATTCCAGCACCTTGACTTCACCGGTCTCGGGATCAACAGCCACCTTCGCCACATGTGCCGTGAACATTGGAGACGAAACATTGATCGCGGCCCGGCCATGACCATAAACAGGAGCATACTGTCCACCAAAGGACATCGAGACACGTGCAATATCACGCAGGGTCACAGTCTTGCTGGGAGCACCGCGCACCGCAATCTTATCACCCTGAAGTTCGAGATCGCCCGCCGCAACCTCCAACATTTCGGAGGCGATCGAGAGGATCTGCTCGCGTGCATCACGAGCCGCTGCCAGAACAGCCGGTCCCATCGTATAAACCGTCTTACTACCGCCGGTACCGCCCGCATAGGGCATCGTATCGGTGCTATCGTGCGCCACACCAACCTGGCTGTGCGAAACACCCAGACCCTCGGCCGCGATCAAGGACATCGTGGTATCGCTACCGGTCAGGTCAACTGTACCCACAACGACCGTCAGCGAGCCATCGGGCTCAAGTCGGCAGGCTGCCGCCGCCGGCTCGATGCCACCGGGCCAGCCTCCAACCGCCATGCCCACGCCGACCTTCCAACCTTCCAGTTCGGCTGGCAGATCCTGAAGTTGATGCCGATTCTGCCAGATAGGATGGGCCTGCGCCTTCTCAATACACTCCACCAGACCAAGCGCAGGCCACTTATGCGTGCGCTGATCCAGCAAACTAAAATCGCCTTCTTTGACTGCATTCTTCAAACGGAACTCAGCCGGGTCCATCTCCAGTCCCTGGCACAGATCCTCAACGGTCGATTCCAACGCGAAGGCCGCCTGAGGCGCACCAGGAGCGCGGTAGGCACCGACACCAACCACATTTGTAAGCAGTTCATAGCAACGAATATCAACGTTCGCGCAATTATAGGTACTGGATAGCAACAGGCCACCGAGGCTGGCCCCCGCACCGGTATAGGCTCCGGTGTTAAAGACCACACGCCCCTGCATCCCAACAAGCGTTCCATCGCGCTTTGCCCCCAGCTTTAGCGAGATAACCGTTTCAGGAGCGGGATTTCCGGCCAGCATGTCATCGGAGCGTGTAAAGACCAGGCGTACCGGTCGGCCAGCCGTCCGAGCGGCGGCAGCGGCGAGAGGCTCAATCAGGCCAAACTTTCCGCCAAACGCGCCTCCAATCGGCACGGACTCGACGCGCACGTTGCGCGGTGACATATCCAGGCCCTCGGAAATAATCGAACGAGTTGACATCATACCCTGCGTGCTTGGCCAGGCGACAAGCTGTTGGCCGGCCGGTCCAGGTGAGACCGTGATCGACTGCGGCTCCAGATAGGATTGGTGAACGCTGTGGGTATGATAAGTGCGCTCTACAACTACTTCGGCCTCGGCAAAGCCAGACTCGACGTTACCGCGCTTAAGATGAAACTTATCGCTTACATTCTTGGAAAGATTTTCTTCTTCTTCTTCGATTTTCTCAGCCGAGACAGAAGCGTGGGCACCCCCGCCAGCGATCTCGCCTCCTTCGGCACCAGCGTCCTGGCGGGAGAGAGGCGAAGAAAGCTCCATTGCCGCAACAGGATCAACGATTGCGGGTAGCACGTCGTAATCAACATCAACGAGCGCCTGTCCATCCTCTGCGGCGGCCTCGCTCTCGGCCAGCACAATCGCGACGGGATGACCCGACCAGATCACCTCGTCAATCGCGAGTGGTGAACCGGTTCGTGAGCTGCGGTCTTGCTTGGCCATACCCAGTGTCTGGCTCGTGTACACAGCCACTACGCCCGGAACATTGAGAGCCTCGGAGATGTCTATATTGACAATCTTCGCATGGGCATAGGGACTCAACACCAGCCGTGCATGCAGCAGGTTCGCCATAGTTAGATCGCCAGCAAAACGAGTGCGACCCGTTAATTTATCTGGCGCATCGCCGCGAAGAGCAGCTTTTCCAACATTTTCGTATTCTGATTTTTCGTTAGCCGTAACCTGTTGTGTCATAAAATACGACTCCAATACTTCTACAAGTTCGAGCATATGCCAGGGGATACGGGACGTAGACTCGAAACGACAGACTCTGTCTGAGAGTGTAGCACATGAGAAGGAAATACCACAAATGGAAAGTAGCGAACAAAAACTCAGAGGATACGTGGGTGCTAGAAACGCATTTAAAACTCAGTTCGTTCAAAAATTTCGCGATCGGCAGACAAGCCAATTTCTATGCTACTATAGAAATTGAAGGAAACAACTAGCGAAAGGATAGAACAAGGTGTCAATTGCAAATTCGGATATTCCAACCATTTTACACAATTATAAGCATATCGCCGTTGTCGGCCTTTCAGAAAAACCCCATCGCGCCAGCTATTCGGTCTCTGCCTATATGCAGGCCCAGGGCTACGATATTATCCCGGTCAACCCGCGTTACGCCGGAAAAACCATCCTCGGCAAAAAGGTTTACGCCTCGCTGAGCGAAGCGAAAGCAGCCGGTGAGCCTATCGAAATCGTCGATGTCTTCCGCCGCTCCGAAGATGTCCCGCCCGTAGCTAACGAGGCGATTGAGGTCGGGGGTAAAGTGCTCTGGCTCCAACTTGGAATTGAAAACGACTTGTCAGCCGAGAAGGCCAAAGCCTCTGGCCTTGAAATCGTTCAGGATAAATGTATTAAGATCGAATACTCGATCATGCGCTAGCATATAGGCCCCATTGTACTTACCCGCGAGGGGAAGGATACGATGGGGCCAGCCCCAAACCCCGGCAAAGAGCTTCGCCCCTTGCAATCTGTTTTTATTTCATGAAATTTTGCTGGTCATAGGATTCAGGATGATAGGGGTTATATGGAGGGGGGCCGGAGAAAGGTCGCACAGATAGGCGACTAAACAGAAGAGTAAGAATAATGGTGACACTCATAATCAGCAGAAGAAGCAAAAGCAATGTCAGCACTTCATAGCCACCCTGGCCTTGCCAAATTGCACAGCTAATTGTCAAAATCATCAAAGAGCCTGTTGCCACAATTTTTGCCCTGATTTTAAAGTTATAGATAGAAGTTCTAGCTCGATTAATCTTATTCAGAAGAACATTAAAGATCACAAAGAAGATCGCTATCAGGACTACTCGAAAATAGCCACTGTGAGTCGCACCTAGCGTCAAATAATCGAGTGGCAACATAAAAAGCAGGGAGATTATAGTTGCCTTCAAAATCCCTGGCCAGCAAAGAGGCCCCTTTTGTTGGGCATAGTGTGAAGAGTCAGGAAAAATTTTATCACGTTCCTCATAATCCGGATGCAGAATTTGCTTATTCATGCCAGCATTTTGATCTTCCCTATAAGATCCAGAAGGTGGTTGAAGAAACTGCAAAGTACCCTCCTTACACTGATAATCTGGTACAACATTTCGAAGCTTCAATCGCGACTGGATTGAAGCTTTGTTTATTTATTAATTAAAAAGCACGATAATAAATTTTTCAATACTTTTTGATCAAAAAATACCGGCAAATTGTCAATAAAGTTAATGTCAGAAAAAATTCTATTACCGATACTTATAATTATACATTAAAATCCTTTGAATCCATGAAAAGCTTAATAGCACACATCAAAATAAACCAGCTAGAACGAACTATTTCCCTTCATTTATTACTAATTTGCTCCAGGGATAGTGTTTGGTGGTGGTTTCATAGTAATATAAGAGAGAAGCAAATTTAATTGTCAGGAGTACTATACAAACTTCGAGTGTAAGTTTAGAAAGAGAAGAGCAGGGAAATTCCGTGAAAAACACGGTGAACGATGAGATGTCAGCACAGAAACTTCAGCATGATCACTTTGATCTTATGCTACGCCGACAAGGATGGCTGCTTATTCGGCACAAACCAATCGACACCGACCCCAATGTCATCAGAGTCAGCCAGATCAAGCAAGTTAACCACCACTCCACATTGCCCAAATTGAGGCAAAACAGTCCACACTGCAACGGAGTCTTCTATGAAGCATTTGGTGACAACACCTTTCGTAAGCTCTTACGCTACATTTTCTTCCACAAAAGTGGCACGACCGAAGAGCTAAAACGCATCTGCAACAGCGAACCAAAGCTAGAAAAACACCTGCAATTTATGCTGGAACACAAACTGATCATCCAGCAGGGTTGTTGCTGGCAAAAAGGACCGGCCTATGTCACAATTGACAACATAGGTCCGACCCTGGAATGGTATGTCGCGCAATGGTTCAGAAGCTGGTTAGAGGTTCCAGCCAGACACGGAGTCGCAATTAAGGACGTGGCCGACGGAGGCGACCTGGATGTGGTGGCCTTCGTGGATGGAATTCGTGTGATGGTTGAGTGTAAGTCGGGCAGCCCCGCGAAGATCACCGAAAACGACATTCGACTCTTCCTGCGCCGCGCCGACGAATTCAATCCCGAGATGGCAATTCTGCTGATCGACACCGATGGTCGCATCGATCCCGTGATAGATATGGCGAACCGCCTGCAAACCAGCGACGACCCCTTTACCCCTCAAGATACCCACGACAGCCTCTACTGGGGCGTCCGCCACATCTATATAATGAATACCCGCAGCGGGATACCCGACGCCCTCTCAGCAGCACTGCGGCTCTATTATTCGAAGATTCGCCATATGGCCTTCGGCCGCTAATCTCTGGACGGTTGACCACACAACCTCAACCACAAACAAAAAGAGGGAAAGCTTGCCAGTAGCTCTCCCTCTCTAAATTCATGACTATAAGAAATTCCTTAAGACAGCGGCCAGCGATGACCGGCGGAGCGATAGATCGACTCGATTGTGGCAAGGTTCTCAATTGTCTCAACCAGATCCAGTTCGGGCTGCTCTCCCTTGCGCACGCAGTTCGCGAAATGTTCAACTTCAAGCTGGTACGGATCAATCGCGGAAAAATGCTGCACGATTGTCTGATCTCCAATCGTCATCCGCGCCTCTGTCTCAACCACACCCGGTGTAAACGGCATCGGCACCGTAATCGAACCCTTCTCGCCTATAATCTCACCCACCTGCCGAGCAGGCAGTTCAAAACTTGAATCAATCAGGCCAAAACAGCCATCCTCGAAATCAAGAATCGCGTTCATCGCTCGCTCGACCTCGCCCGCTCCGCTAGCCGAGACCCTGGCCGTTGTCGTGACCGGCATGCGTCCAAAGACTGCCCGGCAGAAATTGACGGGATAACATCCCACATCCATCAACGAACCACCTGCCAGATTGGATTGCAGGCGAATATCGTGTGGTCGCTTGCGCACATCAAAGGCAAAGGAAGCCTTCACCAGCTTCACCTTGCCAATTTTGTCCGCTTTGACCTGCTCCAGGGTCCAGATGGTTTGTGGATGGAAACGATACATAAAAGCTTCCATCAGGAGAACACGATTGGAGAGAGCAGCCTGCATAATATTTGCACCCTGCTCGGCTGTGGTCGCAAGCGGTTTTTCGCAAAGCACATGCTTGCCCGCATTCAGCGCTTTAATCGCCCACTCGGCATGCAGACTGTTCGGTAAAGGAATATACATCGCCTCGATCTCAGGATCTTTGATCAGGCTTTCGTAATTCCCATAGATGCGAGCATCCGGGGCAAAAGCAAATAGGTCTCTGGCGCGCTGTGGATTACGGCTTGCCACCGCCGTAATCTTGCCATTCGACGCATTGTGAATAGCTGGTGCCACCCGTTTAACGCCGATATTAGCCGCGCTGAGAATCCCCCAGCGTACCGGATTCTCCTTGGCTTTTCCATGAGTCTGCATAAATTTGCCATCCTCCATTCAAAAATATAAAAGGGTGTGTTTCTCTTACGTCGCAATCCTTCGCCACATCTCAACTCTCGATCCATCGCAGAGAACTGGTTTATGATCTATGGAAGGGCTAACCGTTCCGAATATCCTCACTAAAATATAGTATGTCTAACACTTATAAGAGCCGCTCTTATGCTACCACAGATCACCCTCCAACGCGTCAAAATGGTACGATAGATCAGGTTGACATTTCAAATTGTGACGTGTAGACTTTCACTTAACGATACGAAGTATCATTGACACTTCTACAGATCTGCGTTATAATCTGGTTATTGAGATGAAGTATCAATAATTTTGTATCGGATGAATGAGAGAATAATAAAACAATGCGGATAGAATCCTTTCGTTGGGTGTGGGTCGGGGTAGCTTCGCTGGTTCTACTTTCACTCATGGCTTGCAGCGGGCCTGCGCAAACGGGTCAAAACGCTACCGGTTCAACTATTTCGGTGGTGGCAGCGGAAAACTTCTATGGCGATATCGTCAAACAATTAGGCGGCACACATGTTTCCGTGACAAGCATCCTGACTGATCCTACGGTTGATCCGCATCAATACGAATCAAACGTGCAGAATGCGATCGCAGTCAGTAAAGCTCAGCTTGTGATTGAGAATGGCGAAGGGTATGATTCATGGATGGATAAGCTGCTCTCAGCCGCCCCGGCCGATAATCGCACGGTCCTGATTGGTAGCGACCTTGCTCATTACAAGTTGCCACATAATCCACATGTCTGGTACGGAGTTGAGAATGTCCGCACGATTGCGCAGGCAATCACGGCCGATTTGAAGAAACGCGATAGCCAGGATAGCGCCTATTTTGATGCCCAGGCCAGCGCGTTCGGACAATCGCTGGACCAGCTTCAACAAAGAATTACGTCGTTTAAAGCAAAATATGCCGGTACTCCGGTTGGCTTGACTGAAGATATTTTTCTCTATCAGGCAGAGCCACTCGGGCTCAACGTCTTGACCCCTGCCGAACTGCAACAGGCGGTCGCGGAGGGAAATGATCCTCCGGCTCAGAGCGTTATCATAGCCAATAGCCAGATTACACAGCACCAGATCAAGGTCTTGATTTATAACCTGCAAACGGTCACACCGGTTACGACCAATTTACAGAATGCCGCGCTCAAGCAGCATATTCCAATAGTGGGAGTAACTGAAACGATGCCAACCAGCGGCCACTATCAACAGTGGATGCTGACCCAGCTTCAACAGTTGGAAAATGCCATCAAGCAAAAGTCTTAGACAAACCACTTCCGCCAGCAGCGCCCGACCAGGGATGCCGGAGGATACCGATAAAGAGAGGGTCCAGCACGTGACAACACCCGAAGTCATCGAATTAGAACACGCACAAATGGAATTAGGTGGGCGGACAATCTTCCAGGATATGACGTTCAGCCTGGAAGCGGGGGAGTTCGCGGTGATCCTGGGCCCAAACGGCGCTGGCAAAAGCACACTGCTCAAAATGCTGCTAGGTCTGCTCAAACCCAGCGCGGGAATCGTGCGCGTGCTGGGACAGCCTCCCAGACGTGGCAACCATGAAATTGGCTATGCCCCTCAACACCGCGTACTTGATGCGGATGTCGCCCTGCGTGCCCGCGATCTCGTCGGGTTTGGTCTCGATGGACATCGCTGGGGCATCGGCTGGCCCAACCGCCAGCGCACGGCCCTGATTGATCAAGCACTCGAAGAAGTGGATGCCTCAACCTTCGCCAACGCCCCGGTCGGACAGCTTTCCGGAGGTGAGCAGCAACGGCTGTTGATTGCGCAAGCTCTGCTGACGAATCCCAAGCTGCTGCTGCTGGATGAGCCGCTTTCAAATCTGGATATTACCCATCAGCGCGAGATTGTCCAATTAG
>DASSXK010000031.1:0-5411 GCA_035703945.1 Ktedonobacteraceae bacterium
CTATCTTTGAGCGGCTTCATCCTTCAGACTCGGCTCTGGAGATTCGTCTTGCGAGACCAGAGGATAAGGAAGAGGTGCAGGCCATGGCTGAGTTGATCGGACGCCATCAGGCTAACTCGCCGGTCTATGCCCCGTTCTTTCCGGAGGAGGTGTCCGATCGCCGCGAGAGTTTTGCCAGGTTGTTGAGTGATCCCGACGTCACGTTCTGGCTGGCTTTCAAGGATGGGCAGGCCCTTGGATATCAGCTCCAGGTTCCGGCTGAGACTGAAACTGATAATCTGCTGATTCCTGACAGTTGTACTGAGCTTGCTGTGGCTGCGACATTCGCTCACGCGCGGGGTCAGGGCGTTGGACAAGCATTAACGAGGCATGCGCTGGTGGCTGCCCAGGCGGCAGGCTACACGTATTGCGTGACGGATTGGCGGACCACAAATCTGCTCTCCTCGCGCTTCTGGCCGCGCCAGGGTTTCCGACCGGCATATTATCGGTTGAGGCGCTCAATCGATTCACGGATTGCCTGGGCTACTATCCGCTAGCGAGCGCTAGCCTGGGAATGCAGCCTGTCTTTGTGCCATTTAGTGTTTAGGATTACTGCGAGCCTTTGCCTGGCAGTAGAGGTAGAGGGCATCAAAGATTGGCTGATAGATTTCTAACAGTTTCTGATCGCTTTGGTTTTGCAAACGCAGGCCAAATGCGATCGCTTCGAGTCCAGCCCCTTCTGGAGCCAGCGCTTGCTGGGAAAGGATCTCGGCTGACCGCACGATTTTTGCCAATCCAGCCAGCACAGGATTGTCTGATAACTGGTAATATTTCAGAAAAGCTTCAAAGCTACATTCGTCTCCGTGATAGGTCAGTTCAATCTCTTTACCGAAGGCGTAGGGGATGGCATTGTCACTGGCGGCTGTTGCCAGCACCTGTTGAGCGGGTACAAAAAGTAGCTCGGCATCTGGATTGATAAAGCGTTTGATCAGCCAGGCGCAGGCTGCTTGATCCACTTTTATGCCGCTGTGTGTAATGAACTTCTGCGTCATTGCTTCTCCTTCTTGTTTTAAGTCGATAAAATATAAAGTATTATTTTACTAAGCGGATTTAGGTACTGCTTTTTTCCATTCAGGTCGATAAAGGATCGGGTATTATTTATAGGATTGGATGCAGGCACTTCTTAAAAAACGCTTAGGATTTCCATTGTTCACTTGCTATATAACTTGATCAAAAGATACGATCATAAACATTGGGCCAGACCAGTTGTGGAGCCTCTCTGCACAGGTTATACAAAAAGGAAAGACTGGTTAAGCATATCATGAGTTCATCAATCTCGCATGATAATTCTTCCAACATGGCGGGATCGCAGGATCGCTTGCATCCTGAGCCGGCCTTTTTGGAGGAAAGTGAGACGGTTGGGCCTCTGTTTGATAATCCTTTTAGGATTGAAGATTTGCTGGTTTTTGATGATGCAACCTTTGTAAGAGTGCTGGAAGGCCATGTTTTTGGAACAAATATGGAATTGCTGGCCCACAGCCTTCAGGGGGCATCGAGGAAATTAATCAAGCGCATCCTGTATAATCTTCAGTCCGAGGAGCGACAGCGCTTTCTTCAGGAGCTTTATCAACTGGTATCTTCTGAGGAACAAGCATGTGCCCGCAAACAGGTACTGGATCTGCTTTTTTGGGAGTTGACCTACTGGAAAACCCCGGAGCTGTATGAAGAACTGACCGAAGGGGAATGGCTCCATCCCGGCATCTTTGAACAACTTGAACCGGATTTACAGGGCAAGGTTGTGCTGGATGCTGGTGCGGGAAGTGGTCGCGCCACCTTTCAAAGCCTGCGCCACGGAGCGGCAAAGGTCTATGCCGTAGAACCCTCGCCGGGCTTGCTACACATTCTCGAAAACAAGTTGAAAGGCCACCCTGCCGAGCAGCAGGTGATTCCTATGCAGGGCTGTTTTTCGCGATTGCCGCTGGAAACAGATGCGATGGATCTCAGTCTTTCCTGTTCAGCCTTTACCTCTGAAGAAGAACATGGAGGTGAAGATGGGCTTGAAGAGCTAAAACGGGTTACAAAGTCTGGCGGGAAAATCATCCTGATCTGGCCGCGTCCGGAGGACCGTGAGTGGTTCATTCAACATGGCTTTGAGTATGTTACACTTCCAGTGCACCAGGAGATGCACGTCCATTTTCGCTCACTACCAGCGGCCCTACGTTGTGCGGAACGCTTTTATGCCCGCAACCAGGCACTGAGGCACTATCTGATCAAAAAACAAACACCCGAAGTGCCCTTTTCCGTGTTGGGGATTAATCCTCCGCTTGATTATTGTTGGCTCAAACTTGAGAAGTAAGGTAGCCTCTCAAATCGTTTAATAGTGAACGCGATGTGCAGGTTTCGATACATGGGGATCAGGGGTGGTAGCCCTTGAGAGGGGCGTGGGGTTCGCGCCGCCAACCTTCCCTCCTCCCACCGTAGATGGGAGGAAGTTGCACAGGCATTTCTATGAAGGAAAGGAAATTGAGCAATGAGCATTAAAGATAGCTCTAATGAACAACGCAGTTGGGCCGAGACTCCTCCGACAACTCCAGCTTTTCGGAGTGTGAGTGGCGAATTTATTTCTCAACAGAACTGGTTGGAACAGGTTGCCGATCCCGTTCAGAAGTGGGTTCAGACCTTTTATGGTGGTGCGGGCTCCTGGCGTATCCAATTGAAAAACCTGCTGAATGGCACCTGGTTGGGGCATCCTGTTCACCCAATGCTAACCGATATACCTCTTGGAGCCTGGGCCGCAACGTTGTTGCTGGATACGATTGGCGTGTTCAATGATAGCGAAGATTTAGCCGAGGGGGCAGATCTGACGTTGTTGCTGGGCCTGGCAGGCGCGGTTGGCTCGGCTGCCGCTGGTATTACTGATTGGAGCGATACCGAGGGAACGGATCGACGGGTCGGTATTCTACATGGCTTGTTGAACAGTGGCGTGACCGTCACTAACATTGCTTCTTACGCCTTGCGGAAAGCAGGTATGCGTCGTACTGGCGTGATGCTTTCTGGCCTGAGTTACCTTGTTTTGGCCTATGCTGCCAGCCTGGGTGGCGAACTTTCCTATGCCAAGGGGATTGGTGTCAATCACGTTGCCTGGGAAGGCGGCTCAGATGACTTCGTTGCCGTTTTGGCGGAAAATGAATTGCCTGAGAACAAGCTAACGCGAGTAGATGCAGCCGGAATTCCCGCTGTGCTGCTACGTCAGGGGAAAACGATCTATGCGATCGCGGCAACCTGCTCGCACCTGGGTGGTCCGCTGGATGAAGGGACTGTCGAGGATGATTGTGTTGTCGCCTGCCCCTGGCACGGCTCGCGCTTCCGCATGGATGATGGTAGTGTCATGAATGGTCCGGCGGTATACGCTCAGCCGACCTTTGCTGTTCGTACCCGTAATGGCCAGATCGAGCTGCGCCGTCTGCAACATGCCTGATTCTTTGCGTTAAGACTTGAAAAGCTGTGGCTCGTCAACCGTAGATACTGCGGATGGCGGGTCAATTTTTTTGTTGTGTGAAGGGAAGGAGATTTTGTCTAACTTATTAGTCGGTGCATGAGTGGAAAATCTAAAAGTGAGATTTTTGAAAAGGAAAAGGGTTGTTTTCGGTCTAAATTGATCTCCCTTCAACCTCCACCAACAAAAATAGCTGAGAAAAACCTTCTCAATCGCATCGCAAAGGTTGCGAATAGGGTCTAATAAGCAGCCAGAGGTCATATAATGGATTGTCCTGAACGATTAACTAGGCTATAATAGAGTTTAATTTATCTACAGACAGCAGGTACAGGCATTAGACCTGGTGTGGTAAGCGAGGGTCCAGCACAGGATCACGGGATTGTAAGTGGCTTTCCATTAACCTCCGTATCTCCTTCGCAGACGCTTTTCTCACCGGTGAAGTGAACTCGGGCCACCAGAATTCCTGGGGCGTGTTTTTATGTACCTGCACTGAACCGGTTTTGGGCGTGAGGATAGAATGCTGTTGACCATCACAACGACCTATCAACCAGCTACGGACCTGGGCTACTTACTGCATAAAAATCCGGCTCGAGTACAAATATTCGAACTGGCTTTTGGGCAAGCCTATGTCTTTTATCCCGAAGCAAGCGCGGAGATTTGTACGGTTGCGCTGCTGCTGGAAATTAACCCGATTCAGCTCATTCGAGGCAGACACAGCGCACTGGCCCTGGAACAGTATGTCAATGATCGTCCGTATGTGGCCTCTTCGCTTTTAAGTGTCGCAATCGCGCATGTGTTTGGGACGGCCTTAAATGGTCATTCAGCCGCCCGGCCTGAGCTTGTGAAGCAGGTGCTATCGTTACAGGTTTCGTTGCCTGTGCTACCTTGCCGGGGTGGTCTACCGTTGCTGAAGCAGCTTTTTGAGCCGCTTGGTTATACTGTAGAGGCGACCCCGCTTGAACTGGACGAGACCTATCCCGAGTGGGGGTACAGTCCCTACTGGAGCGTGACCTTAAGCGGCGAGATGCGCCTGCATGAACTTTTGACGCATCTGTATGTCCTGGTGCCGGTCCTGGATGATGATAAACACTATTGGATTGGCGATGATGAAGTTGAGAAACTTTTGCGGCACGGCCAGGGCTGGCTGGAACAACATCCCGCACGTGAGCAGATCGTCTATCGCTATCTCAAGCATAAAGCCAGCCTGACACAGGATGCCATTCAGCGTTTGAATGCCAAAGACAATCCAAAGGCCGACACGGAGCAGGTCGAGCACGATGCCGAAGAAATTCTTCAGGTTGAGGAACCGATTAACCTGCATACAAAACGTCTGGATGCGGTTGTGGCCGTGCTGCGAGAGCATCACGCCAGGCGCGTCCTCGACCTGGGCTGCGGAGAAGGTAAACTGCTCAAACTGCTGATGCAACATTCGGAATTTACTGAGATCGTGGGCCTGGATGTGGCCTATCGCGCCCTGGAAATCGCTCGCCGCCGCCTGAATCTGGAGTACCTGCCAACCAGGCAAAAAGGACGGATTACGCTGCTGCACGGCTCCCTGGGCTATCGCGACAAACGCCTGCTGGGATACGATGCGGCCGCGCTTGTTGAAGTGATTGAGCACCTGGACCCCGCACGCTTGGCTGCCTTTGAGAAAACCGTCTTTGAGTTTGCCCGGCCCGCCCTGGTGGTAATTACCACCCCTAATGTTGAATACAATGTCCGCTTTAAAACGCTGCCCGCTGGCCGCTTACGTCATAAGGATCATCGCTTTGAGTGGAGCAGAGCTGAATTTCAGCACTGGTCGCATGAGCTCGCGATGCGCTTTGGGTACCAGGTTCAATTTCAGTCGATTGGGCCGGAAGATCCCGAAGTTGGAGCTCCATCGCAAATGGGCATTTTTAGCAGAAGTTGATCCAGTGCTGTGTTGTTTGCTGCG
>DASSXK010000151.1:0-6964 GCA_035703945.1 Ktedonobacteraceae bacterium
AGGGGTCTCTGGCTGAGCACTATAAGCAGTTGTCAAAATACAGCAGTTCGATTGGTAGCTGGGTCGTGCCATTGAATCCTTTCGCTGAGGCGCTGGTTGGATTGCGTACACGCTGTCAGAATGAAATTCAGGAAGCGAACGAGCAGGAGATTGCGCAAGAGCTAGAAAGCTTGCGGCAGCAAGAGGGCGCGTTAAATGCCAAGATGGCCCTCTGCAATCAGGAGATCCTGGATGCTTACGAACGGATCTCAACGATGCTTGCTCAGCATAATCGGCCTCCGGTCAAGAACTTTATTCAAAGTGAGCTTGCTGTTTCCTGGCCTCTGATCGAACAATTTACTCCGGATGATCGTTCACGGCTTGAGGAAGAGCACGATCGCTTTGAGCAGGACCTGCGTGATCTGGAGCAAGAGGAGCTAGAATTGAGTTCTCGCTTGCAGATTACGGGTGAGCGGCTGGATCTGGATGAAGCTCGCCAACAAATGGAGGCTCAGGAGCACAATTATCAGATCAAGAAACATAGCGTATCGATGATTGAAGCTCTCAACCAGCGTATGATGCAGAAGATGTTGCCGCATACGGAACACTATATGCAGCAGCTACTTCCGCTGCTAACGAGTGGTCGCTATCACGATGTCAAATTGGGGACGGATGACAAGGGCGCACTTCAGATGCAGATCTGGGAATCGGCCGCGAACGAGTACGTAGTCACTTCAACGGTTTCGGGCGGAACATCGGATCAACTCTCACTGACCCTGCGCCTGGCCTTCGCGATTGCCGCTCTGCCTCGTGACCTGACCGCTGCACCGGGTTTCCTGATGCTGGATGAGCCATTGAGTGCCTTTGATCGAGGTCGCACCCGCGCCCTGGTGGATGTCATCACTGGCGAGATGTTGGGACAGCACTTCGAGCAGGTATTCTTCATCTCGCATAGCAATACCTTTGAAGCTGGCATGTTCCCTTACCACATCTATATGGATAACGGCATTGTGGTTGATAGCAACCTGCCCGTTGTATCAACCCTCTCCTTACCTGAATCAAATGGGACGTACCTTTCGGACGATGCCGATCAGGACGTGCCTACTATTCCACAGACCGATCCTCTACCCGCAATCGTGTCGGTTGAGCAGGCCTGAGAAACCAGAAATGTCCAGGAAGAGCAATCAAGCGTTTGGCGCTAATTGCTCTTCTTTTTTTGCAGAAAGCATTCGATCTCCTGGCTGGCTTCTTCGTTGTAGTTTCCTCCCTCGCCCTCCAACCAGTGAATACGTGTTTCTTTTCTGAACCAGGTGAGCTGTCGGCGCGTAAAATCGTGGATCGCGAATTTCAGCCGTTCGATCATTTCGGCCTCGCTTTTGTAGACTCCCCGCAAGTACTGGCTGATAAAGCGATACTCCAGCCCGAGGTCTTCCAGCCGTTCTTTACTGACCCCGTGAGCCAGAAGATCGCGGACCTCCTGGATCATGCCAAGTTCAATGCGTTCGTCTACCCGTTGATCAATACGCCGGTAAAGTACCGGGCGAGGCCAGTTGATACCAAGCATCAGGCTTTCATAGAGCGGCTCGGCGCTGCCCCGTTGCTGCGAGAAGGGCTTGCCTGAAATCAGACAGACCTCCAGGGCCCGAATCACGCGGCGCGGATTGTTTCGATCGATTTTGGCAGCCCCTTCGGGGTCCATCTCCTCCAGTTGCGTTATAAGCGTGGAGAGCGACTGACTTTCCAACTCTGCTCGCAGCTCAGGTTGTGGTGGGATACGCGGCATGACCAGATTGTCTATCACAACCTGAATATAATGAGGTGAGCCTCCTACCAGGAAGGCCTGATTGCCCCGTTGATTGATCTCCTGGAGTGCCTGATTTGCTTGCTCTTGAAATTGCGCGACGGTATAGGTCTCGTTCGGCTCAACAACATCGAGGAGATGGTGCGGTACCAGCATACGCTCCTCAGGCGTGACTTTGGCGGTGCCGATGTCGAGACCCCGATAGACCTGACGCGAGTCTGCTGAAACGATCTCTCCTTGAAATTCCTGGGCCAGATGAATGCCCAGCGAACTCTTTCCCGAGGCCGTCGGACCAAGGACAACAATAATTTTTTGTTTGGTCTCTCCTGGCATCTTTTATCCTGTTGCTATACCCTGACCTCCATTCAAAGGAAAAGGCCGGGAAACTGTAGTTGTTCTGCCAGGTTCTATCCTATAGTGTTGCCTCCTTCTTCGCAAGGGGCATTTTCAAGGACACCTAACTTCCTGCCAGCACTTGCTCCTCTGTTGCATGTATTCTCTCCTGCTCCTGCCTTTTCTGGATTTCAAGCAGCGAGTCAATGAAATGCTGATGTATCGCGTCTTCCCGCCAGGTTTCCTGTAGTATATCTTTGCTAAAAATTTTTGCGTTAAATGTCGATGCTTCTGCCGGGAAATCAAGTTGCTCCTCGGCAGGATCAGTACGGACCCCTGTCTCTTGATTATCTTCAAACAGACTTGCCGGAGATAGTTTATCTATTATCACACTGCTGGATAGCTTGTTCAGAGACGTTTTTTCTGACCAGAGCAGTGCCATCTGTAAATCAAGGAGGTCCAACTCATGATGTGTACGGGTTCCTGGTCTTTGATAGCCCTGGGATTTTTCTGATTCTGGATAGATATACACTGAGAGCTGTTTTGGTAGGTTTCGAGTGCCAGAGGTATAGGTTTGCGTGTGGTGTTTCTCTTCAATCATCATCTTCATCCCCCCAATAGCGATTGGTATATTTCCAATCTTTACCATACCTGATAGGATCTATTATATGCGCCGATGCTTGTATTTCTGTAGCGGAAAAGTGAAGATCCGGTTGCCAAAAGTGTTTTCGGCTGGAGTTTTCTTTACCTACTCCAGGGATGGTGCGGGCGTATGTGACATTCTATCGAGGTGCAGGGTCAGCATAACCGCAGCGATAATTCCGAGCGCCACACCAAAGCCGGTTAAACAACCAAAAGCAAAGCCTGTAGTTAATCCAAAGCCCAGCAGGCCGCCCCAGAAAACAGCCACCGCCGTAACCAGCCAGCGAGCATGTTTCATACTGAAGAGGGCGCTGGCGAGGAGACGTCGGCTAAATCCTTCATTTGTGCCGATCGTCGCACTCGTAGCAACCAGTACCAGCATGATAAACAACTGTTGAATCGGAGCGTGCCAGTTGAGGACATTCTGAAGGATGAATTTTCCGATCTCTACGAGTGAAAGCACGAGGAAGAGGCCAGTGCTCAGACGATTCAACAGCTCTTTCTGATTTCCTGCTCCCAGAATTGCCCCCGCCGTTGCCATTGGAACCATCATGAGCAAAAGGGTCACAAACCAGGGACTGGGAGGTAAGAAAGAGATTGCCGAAAGCTGGTTGAGATGCGGAAGAATATTATAAGGGAGCTCCGCTGCCATCAGAGCCGTACAGAAAGCCAGCGCCTGTCGATACCAGGTTCGTGTACGCGTGGAAAGTTGCAAGGGCTCCCATTTCTCATGTTTTTGTCCGTATTTACGGGTCTGCTCCGTATCGACTTGAGCCACTGCTTCTTGCTGTTGAAGCAAGGCGGGCCGGCTGTTGGTATTCGCCAGATCTTGCAGTGGAGGGAGATTACTCTCTGGTAAAGGAGCCTGGAGGAATGGGCGTTTCTTCGGTTTCTCTAGTGGTAGCTTCTTTGTTTTGGGGAGTTCCAGCACTTCCACCTTTATTCTGATGGGCTGATCAACTTCAACATCATCTGTAGGGGAAATGATGATAGAACTCTCGTAGTAACCAGGCTCAGGAATCTGGGTAGAATCTACCTCGACGTAGATGACGGTATGGACACCATCAAAATCGTGACGATTCAGGCGCACCCAGCTATGCTCTGGTTCAAGCATCCCCTGGACGGGCTTGTTATGCGTCTCCGCTACGCTGAAAGGAATTGCCTCCGAAATACCAGGAAAGACCTCGCCGAAGTCCAGCTCTGCCGGACGCACCAGAATTGTCTGCTCTGCTTCTGGTTGCCAGGTGCTTTGTCGGATCGTTGGATTGGTTGGTTTACTGCCGTGTGACTTATAGAGTGAATTGTTCCGCGCTAGTGGTGGCTGGCTGATTGGAGTGGGCCTGGAGCTAATACGCGCCTTGGAGCGCGTCCCACTAATGCCCGCCTGGGAACTGGAGAGCGTACTTTGATGGTTGAAGTTTGTTCCTGGTCGTTCGATGGCCTTCAGGCGTGCACTTGTCTGACCTCGGCTCTGGACGGAAGCATCGTGGATTGCCTGGATGAACCGTTCGACGAGCAAGTGGGGATCGCCGACCGTCACTTTTAAACGTTTGAGGGTGCGTGCCAGCTCCTGGGCGCCGATTTCTACAAGCCAGGCTTCAATGTTTCCCGCGCCAATATATTCCGCCGCTTCATCGGGATACTGCGCACACAGATCCGCCAGCTCTTCTGGTGTCGAAGCCGGGTAGCCTTCGTCAAAAGGAAAGGTATCAATGCTCAGGAGTGCCCGCCGGAAGGCTGCGATGTTTTCATAGCGATTTGCCGGTTCAAGCGAGGTTGCTTTTTCGAGAGCTCGCGCAACCGCCGGCGAAATTTGTGGGTTGGTCTCATGAACATCGCGCAGACCGAAGCCGCTTTCGGGCAGCATATCAGTCATCAACTGGAAAAGCGTGATTGCCAGCGAATAGATATCGGAACGCTCATCTGTCTGGGCGCTACCGTATTGCTCGGGGGGAGCAAATCCAGGTGTGCCTAGAAGCTGTGTATCCTGGCTTGTGTTAGGACGAAATATACGGGCGATCCCAAAATCAATCAGTTTAATTTTGTGATCCCGACTGAGCATCACATTGCCCGGTTTGACATCGCGAAAAATAATCGGAGGTTGTTGGGTATGCAAATATTCCAGCACATTGCAAAGTTGACGTGCCCATGTAAGAACACGGCGCTCCGTAAACGGCCCATTTTGACGCTCAAGTAGCTCTTCAAGCGTGCTGCCGTTGATATATTCCATCACCAGAAAGCGTCTGTCTGCTTCTGTAAAGAAGTCAGTAAAAGCAGGTAGGTTCGGATGCCGCAGTCGCGAAAGAATCTTTGCTTCGACCAGGAAATTTTGGATTGCCTGAGCCTGCTCACTATTGGCGGCATGAGAGATGCTCATCTCTTTTATCGCGCAGGCGGCATTGGTTTCTTGATCTGTTGCCAGGTAGACCGCAGCCATTCCGCCTCGACCAATTGCATCCTGAATTATGTACCTGTTATGTAAAAGGGTCCGGTGATGTAAGCGCCCCGTTGGGGTTTTTGCTTTGCCATTTTGCTGGCTTATGACGATTCCTCCATCGGTGTTGTCTGTGTCCGCGTTTACGTGCTTCCAAGTATAACACATGGTTTATGGGAGATACTACCTATAGTAAACGGGTATATAGAAAGAAAATAGTATCTGTATGGTACAATCCTTATAACGTTTCGGTTTGCTCAATCGTATGAATCACTAAATTTATATTACCTGACTCTTCACAAGGTAGCAGAAACGTTGCCATGTGTCTTCATTTGCGTGCAATAGATATAGATGCTCTCTATTTTACTTCTAGACGGTTTATCTGTCTATTCAAGGTAGTTCACTCACCCGAATGGGTGAACGTTTCAGCCGGAGAGGTACTACTTAATTAAACGTAGTAGCACGTGTTTTATAAAAGAGTCAGTCGTAAGGATAAGCGAGGATAAGTGTCAAATAGTGTACATGAGCAACAAGATCGTACAGTGTTGGTTGATCGACGATGGTTACGGCTAGCGATCGTCAGTCTGTTAATCGTCCTGGTCGGTGGCGTTCTCTCTGCTGTAACTCAAAATTCAAATGGCATGGCTGTTTCCCATGCCATGCCAGCCGACATGAGTGTTGTTGGGCCGCCAACCCTTTCTGCTTCCACGATTAATTCGATATTTGCGAATGCAGGTAGTCCCATGGCTGGAACCGGGGCGCTGATTGAGCAAACTTCGCGTGCGACCAATATCGACGATGCGTTTGCAATGGGTGTCTGGTGGGCTGAGACCAATGACGGCATGGCCGGGGTTGGAAACTCGGATCGAAATCCCGGAAGCATACGCGGCAATACAGGATATCCGGTTGCGGCCGATGGCTATACACTCTATCCCAATTATTCCGCTGCAATTGTCGATTGGTTCCATCTTATTCAAAATGGGTATGTTGGTCAGGGATTAACGACGGTTTATTCGATCTCGACCCGTTATGTTGGAACGTCTGGGGCACCTTCATGGGCGTCTAAAGTCATTACTTATGCTTATCGGTATCGGGGTGAGGCACCGCCGCCTGTGACAAACCCAACTCCTATTCCGACACCCACGCCAGTGCAGAGGCGTATAAGTATTCCGCCTTCTGATCCGGTGCATCATCCTCAGCCCGTCGAAGATCCGGGCCAGAAGAATTTGGCACCAGCGAGCCCTGTACTCCATCAGGAGGCCTGGCAGCGACCCGGTAATCAGGCGGCTGCCACGACATCTCCTGGCTTAAGCAACGCTGTCTTGCGCTTGATAGTTGTGGGTGGTTTGTTGCTGGCATTGTTGATCTTTCTCTTTGGATACTTGCTTGATCGGCGCACAAAACGCCTGAGCCTTGTGCAGGCCTGGACTCAATCTCGTGTTCCTTTTGAAGGATTACCACAAGCGGCCCCGTTAATGGATGGTCAGGTTCCCACGGGAACATTGCAGTCGCCTGCTTTTACAACTGCTGAGCCTGAGGCACAGGATGCCTTTAGCCGCTCATCCATGGGAGGGTCTCTGCCACTGACTGCCTGGGTGGCTCCTGAAGGGATGCTCGTTACACGCAGTACATCCCCATCAAGCGGCGGGTTGCTGCGCAAGTATAAATTTACATCCACTCCGGATACTAATCGCTGAACCTGAGAGTTGATGTGAGACCTCCTGGTGTCTCCATCGCTCCTCAGGTTATCCCCTGAAGCAGCCGCTTTTTAAAAA
>DASSXK010000215.1:0-11087 GCA_035703945.1 Ktedonobacteraceae bacterium
AGGCTCGCTGCTCTTTTTGTGGTCGTCGGCCACCCGCAATCAAACGCCTGATTGCGGGTCCGGGGGCGGCCTACATATGTGATACGTGCCTACAAGAGTGTACTGACATTCTCAACGATCCGACGCCTTTTTCGCCGAAGGCCCTGGAGCTGGCATCGCGCCCGCCCGTGGTGATCGCCGCACCCCAAAAGTCGGACTTAGATCTCCCGGCCCAGCGACAGGGGCCTCGTCGAAGCGTCTCACTGGACACTGAACAAAAACGCTTTGGGATGACCTTAATGCTCTATGAGATGCATTTCTATGAGCATCATTTTGAGATTCATTATGTTTGGATCAGGCCACCGTTCCCTACTGGCTTTGCCTTCGTACCGCGTTTGATCTTCCTGATGGAGGATGATCTTGGAACCCAATGGTCGGGCGATAAAGGCGGAACACTCCGTACCCGACCGGAGCTGGCGAACGATCCCGGTCTGGCCGTTTATCAAGGAAGCGCCCGCTTCCGTCCCCTGCCAGCCGCTGGAAGTCAGCTTCTCAAGATTCGAGCGGCCGATCCATTAGGACAATTCGAAGAGCAGCTTTTACCTCCGTGGGAATTTGAGATCAGGCTCTGAAGCTCACCTGACGTGGTTCAGGAAGCAACAGAGGAGAATTGATAGAGAGCGAAGAACAAGGGGAGTCCGGCAATTTGAGCGGACTCCCCTCGTTACTGGTCATCTATTGAAATCGCTTAGGGAACTTGCGATGCCCTTCACTACAATTATGCAAGTGTAAGTTCATCTCACGTCCATAAGCAACCTTCGATAAAACAATTTAGCTCAGAGCTGGCACCAAAATTCCATAGCTCCCATTATCCAGGCGGTACATAACATTGACGGTACCGGTGGCTTCGTTAAAGAAGGGCAAGAAGGTACTTCCATCAAGCTCCATCTGAGCAATCGCCTCTTTATCATTCATTGGTTTAGAAGGAACACGTCGAATCTCAGAGATTTGAGACCAGACCTCTTCATTCGAGTCTTCCGGAAGCTGGCGGACAGCTTCGTCCGTTGCCCGGCGCTCCTCCTCTTCCCGCTCATCTTCCTCATCCAGCACGGCAATGTTTCCCGAGCGAGACAGCGACATAATCTTCAACGGAGGTGCGTTATGTTTTGTGGAGCGCACGCGCCTCGTCTGCCTGTCTTTCTGGCGGCTAATCTGTGTAATAACCTTATCGACAACTAAGTCAAGGGCTGTATTTACATTCACCGCACGCGCCTCACTGTGCACAGGGTGAGTCGTATCATGTATCATGAGCTGAACAGAAAACCGATCCTGCGCACTGCGCGTCTTTTCCTCGATCACCGTCACCTCCACACGTACTTCGTCATCAACAAAACGGGAGAATCTCTGCACCTTACGTTCAATGACTCCCTGGAGCCTGGGCGTTACCTCTAGTTGCCGTCCTTTGATAATAACTTGCATGATTCGCCTTCCCTTTCCAATCCAACAGCAGTAATCTCCAAAAGGAAAACACTCCTCTCCACACGAAGGAACCTTTTCTCCTACGACATTGGAGGAGTGACAAATCTATTATATCATTCATACAGCCAACGTCTCCAAGCCAGAATCACAACTTCCTCTCATCACCATCCAATCCCTGTAGATCGTGCCCTGTAGGCTTTTCACTTTTTATAGTTTCTTATTGCCTGATATTATCTCAATTTCTATCGGGGAATGGCAGCAGTATACATCGGGTCCAGGGGCGAAGCTCCTGGCAGGGTCCGGGGTGTCCCCGGCCTGGTCTTCTTCCCTCTCCACCCTGATGGGGGTAACAGCAATATACATCGGGTCCAGGGGCGAAGCTCCTGGCGAGGTCCGGGGTGTCCCCGGTCTTTCTTCTCCCTACCCCCTGGTGGGGGCAGAAAAACTAGAAGTTTCAAGAGATGTATAAACAGACAGAAAGAAAGAGCAAGCAAAAAACAGCAAACAGCAAACAAACTGGTATCAGATTGCCTCGGATAAGAATCACGGGAACCACAATAATGAAGACTATTTCAGATTGTCATTCCCGTAATTCACTGAAAGTTCAGACAAAGATGCTATTCTTTGATTAGCATCAAATCGATGCAAACAAACGCATGGATATACGGCCCGGCAGAGGAAGAAAAGAAGCGATTGATAGGAGGGTGCGGGCCGGAGTACAGACACGATTAGTTTGAGGCATGGAAAAATCTGGTGTATAAAATTTTCTGTTTTGTGGAAGGGTAAGTGGCCTCATGACACAGTTACCAACTGATCAACATATTACCTATCAATTACAATTTCGTAAATGTGGTAAATCTTCCTGTAGCACCTGCCGCAGCGGCCAGGGGCATGGCCCTTACTGGTATGCCTATTGGAGAGAAGGCTCGCGTCTGAAATCTGGCTATGTGGGTAAAATTCATCCCAGGCGTTCTGGCTGCCCGATTTCGCACACAAATATTAAAAAATCGATCGATCGGATTATAGCGCAGGAGGAGCCGGCCGCAGTTTCGGTCGGATAAGAGACGGGTGAGCATTCCCTCTCCGCTGGTCCTGTGGTAAAATGTGGCAATTAAATACGCAGTATCAGAATGGGGGGTGAGACGCCGCATGAAATGTCCTTTCTGTGGTTCCAACGAATCGCGCGTCAAAGATTCGCGCGATATTGGCGATGCAGTTCACCGGCGTCGCGAGTGCGAGCAATGTAAAAGTCGCTTTAGCACGTATGAACGGGTGGAAAAATTTCATTTAATGATTATTAAACGGGATCAGAGACGTGAGCCTTTTGACCGCCAGAAACTTTATCTGGGGATTCGCAAGGCCTGTGAGAAACGCCCTCTGCCCGTAGGTGAGATTGAAAACGCCGTTGAGGAGATTGAACAGGAGCTGTATCAACTGGGTCGCCAGGAGGTTCCAAGTAATGTCATTGGAGAGCTGGTGATGACGCATCTTCAACGCATGGATAAGATCGCTTATATTCGTTTTGCCAGCGTCTACCGTTCCTTTGGCGATGTCGAAACAATGTTTGAGGAGATTCAACAACTTTTGAATCGAGAAAAAAGCGAGAAGGCGGAGGAATCAAAATAGCCTCACAGGCCACTTTTGATTCGTTTGACAGGTGCAGGGGAGCAAGTTTTTTGCTCCCCTCGTAAAATCGCGGGATGCCGCCACCAGAGCTTTTCAATAGATCTGGCAACTACAGCTAGATTTGACTGCGTTTCTCTACCTCGCGCAGCCGTCGGCTCAGTACTGAGAGCAGCTTCAGTGCAATGTCGGGATTGCTTTGCACAGCCGAACGGAACTCCCAGACAGGGAGAAGCAGAGCTGTTACGTCTTCAACAGCGATCACACTCGCCGAACGAGGCATATCATCCAGCAATGCCATTTCACCCAATACATCACCTGCACCAGCGGTACCTAGCTCTACTTCGGCTCGATCAGGATTATTCCCCTGGACCACGCGCACTTTTCCGCTTATGATCACATAGAGTCCCGCGCCAGTATCACCTTGCTGAAAGAGGGCCGTGCCAGCAGAATATTTGCGCTCCTGTGAACTTCCTGCAAGGATCTGAAGATCTTTCTTGTTCAGGCCGTTAAAGAGATCTACCTTTGACAAGGTATCTTCGTGCATAAGTTGTACTCCTTTATAACAAGCGTTACGGTAAAAAGAGAGGATGAATAGGCATCCAAACAATACCAATTTATATCTAGCATCTTACCACATCAACAGGCCCGCGACTATCCCCAGCTTGCTATTGCAAGCCCATTCGCAACTGTGCCCCAATGCCTGCTGAACGTTTCACAAACAAGCAGCTTTCGAAGCTCCTCAGAGGAAAAAGTGCTGTCAACTTCTGAAGCGCATTGAATGGCAAGCTACAAGACACGGACTCAAGCAAAACCCTCAAAACTTTTTGACTTTCTGGTGCTCACAGACTACAATGAAAGCAATATCAGAGACGAATTACCACAGACAATACAGCCAGCCATGCAGCCGCTCGTTTACGGCTCATGCAACTGACTGTTCGCATAATCGTAAAGATTGCATAACTATAAAGAATCAAGGAATGAGATCGTCATGACTACACAGGACAAGACGGCGGCGGAAAAACGCCTGCAAGCAGGCATTGAAGCCTTTGGCGAAGGGAAAAGCGACGTCGCCATCGAAGCTTTTGGAGATGCCGAGATCCGCTTCCGCTTGCTTGGAGACTTCAAGCGGGCCGGCGATAGCCGCTCAATGCTGGCCGAAGCTCAACGTCAGGATGGAAAGCTGAACGAAGCTGCCAGCAGTTATTTTCGCGCAATGGACCTCTATGAACAGGCCAAACTGCCAATCTACCAGGCCGGGATGTCCCTCTCGCTCGGTCACATCGAGCGCCAGCTTGCGCACCTGGACCGTGCCCAGGAAGCCTACGAAAAAGCGTTAGAGCTCTACCGTGGGGAAAGCTATCCTCTCGGCCAGGGCAATGTGATGCTCGCGTTTGGGCATATCGAACTCCAACGCGGACTGATCGACAAGGCAGCGGAACGCTATCAGGCAGCGGTACAATACTATCGTCAAGCGCAGGATACCACCAACGAAGCCGATGCACTGCGAAGTCTGGCGGACATTCAACGCCTGGAGCGCAACTTCACTGAGGCCAAAGCCGCCTACGAACGCGCCCTGGAGGTCTACCATGAGACACGCGACCGCTTTGGCGTTATCGATGCTACGTTGGGACTCGGCCGCATCTACCTTGATAGTCGCCAGATAGACGAAGCAGCCAACAACTTTAGCGAAGTTATTTCACTCTCCAAGCCGCTTGAATACGAGCTGGGCGAAGCCGACGGCAATCTTGGAATTGCCGAAGTCGAGATCCTGCGCGGGCGCATCGATCAGGCTCTCACCAGCGCCCAGATGGCGAACCAGCGCTATACCGATGTCAGCAACTCCCTCGGGATCGCCAACGCCAATCGCCTGCTCGGCGAAATTAACCTCCGGCGCGGACAGCTTAACTATGCGTCCTCACTGACCGAGCGTGCCCTCCGCGCCTTCCAATCCATCACCGATCGGATTGGACAGGTCCTGACCAGCCTGACACTGGGCGAGATTCAACGCCAGCGTGGCGATCTTGAGCAAGCGCTAAAAAGCTTTGGGGATACCCGGCGCTACGCTCGCCAGATTCAAAACGACTGGATCGAGACAAAGGCGCTGCTCGGAACCGGCGACGTCTATTTCCAACAGGGGCGCATCATTCAGGCCGAAGTGGCCTACCAGGATGCCTTTACTAAGGTACAAAAAATCGACGATAGCGAAGTGACTGGACAGGCCCACATTCGCCTCATCCGCACTGCCCTTTTTAGCGGACGGCTCAGAGACGTTCAGACGCAACTGGACGCACTGAGCAGCCTGGTTGCAAACAATTCGCTTGCACAACAGATTACACCTTCCCTCTCACTGTTACAGGGGCAACTACTACTCACACGAGGAGAGTTCAGCCAGGCCGAGACACGCTTTAATGCGGCCCTTAATCAAGCCGAAGGACGCCAGGAGCCACTGGTAGCAGCGGAAGCACTGCTGGGACTCGCCCAGGCCCGACTCAGCCGCGAGGATCTGGAAGCGGCAGCCGCGACCTTTAACGAAGCGGGCAGACAATACCAACTGATCGAAAATCCTTCCGGCGATGGGGCAACCCTGCTTGGACTTGGACAGGTCTTCATCGGCGGCGAGCAGTGGGACGAAGCCGTAGAACATATCCAGGAAGCCCTGACAAACTTTAGCCGCAGCGGAGACAAGGTTGGAGAAGCAGATGCACGGCTGGCGCTGGGTATGGCCCATCGTGGAGGCGGAGACCTCGCGACCGCATCTGACTCAATTGACCAGGCCTTGAAACTCTACGAGCAGCAACAGCAACCACTGGGTGAAGCCGATGCACGCGCCGAACGCGCCGGTATCTATCTCGAACAAAACAATCTCGAAAGCGCGATGCTCGAACAGAATAAAGCCATTGCCCTCATCGAGCGCGTCATGCAAACGTTAAGCGAGCCACGACAATGGAGCACCTTCCTGAGTCAATTCAACGAACTCTACGCCCAGACCGCGATTACCTTGACTCGGCAGAGGCGAGATGAGGAGGCTCGCACAGTGCTCACCAACTTCAGTAAGATCGCTGGCAGCCAGGACATCTTGCAGCAAATCAAAACGTTCGAAGAAACGATCCCAACAAGCGGCGAGGAACTTTCAGACGAAGAACTTCGTCAGAATCAAGACCTGATCAAGCGTTTAAAACAGGTCCGTAAAGGGCTATAATACTGACTGAATGGCTTGTCATTAACAGTCGAACACCTTATTATACGAGCAGGCACAGGGCTCACTCGTAGACAGAGAAGAAATAATTGCCGGGAGGCTTTGTTATGGACTTGCGTTTCTTACGTGGTAACTCACGGGCACCAAAAGGACATGCCATTTTTATTGTGCGAAGTTCCACAGACTCACGTACAATTTTAAGCACCTATTGCATTGTGCCACCCATGCCATTATCGCTCACCAAGTATCTGCCCTCTTTTCTGGCGGCTCACATGCCTCCTGAAGAGATGAGTGACGCAGCCAGCGTAGCCGGTATGCCGATCCCTCCGATGTTTGAAGAAGGCCAGACCCTGGCCTTCCTTGAACGACTGGCCGAACGGAGGGAAGACGATCTCTGTGAACTGAGTCCCATCGATCCCAAGGATGAAGCCATGCGGATGCAGATGGCCGCCCTGGCCAGTCAGGAGTATGGTCAGCTCTATCACAATTCGGTCGCGGACCTGATGCACAGCCCAGGTCCAGCTTTAAGCGCAAGCTCCAGCCGTGAAGAGCGCCACGATTCGGGTCCGCTAGAAGAAGTAGACGCCGATGAACTTCTGTTACAATCGATGTCTGATCGTCAACGCCTCGCGGAGTTGAGCAAGCTCGTGGGCATCGTTCGTTACGCCCTGGAAGGGAATGATAAGAGGCAGATCCAGGAGACGCAACAGCGTATGCTGCGAATTACCAGCTTTCTGCCCGATAAGTATCGCAGCCAGGATCTACTGACGGCGGCACTCGACCCGCAGCCACGAGGAGCACGGCTGGCCGAGCTCTATCTGGAGCGAAGCTTTAAGCTGCTCGACGAAGAATACGCCGATATTCCCAAAATTGAGAAAGCCATTCGTGAATTGCAAGAGTCATAACTAAGCCAGGCACTTCGCTGACTGAACGCGCTTGAGAAGCCAGCAGAAAAGTTGCTAGCATTGCTTCAAATCGGATGCTTCTCAAGCGGGCTGCTTGAGAAGCATCCAGGAGGCGCGAGCGCGCCATTGCGAAGTGTCTTTCAAGCGTAAAAGAAACTCGAACTTCACGTTTCGCATAAGCAGTTCCTTATAGGACTGCCAAATAACGTTTAATTATAGGAGTCTTTTCCATGTCATCAATCGGAATGCTTACCGATATTTCCGCCTTGATTGAGGCAACCGCCTCTGGTAATCGAGACGCCATCGTCTCTACCGCGCGAGCACTGCTCCTGACCGGCTCAACCGGCGATGTTTTGCTTGGTCGCCTTGGAATGATCGCCGCCCACGCCGACAGCGATGGGCATGCTATTTTGATTATCAGCGCAGCCGCCACCATCTGCCGTTGGCAGGCCTTCGCCCCCCGACCAGTAGAGACCGATCCCAACAACCATGAATACGATCTCCCGGTCGTCGTACAGGCCCTGACCGCCGTCGCCCCCGCGATCCGCGCAGGCCAGGCCGATACCAGCAAGTATCCAGAACCTTTCTTCCCAAGCGAACTTCCTGAGAATAAGACCCTGGAACAGGCGATTGATGAAGCCATCGCGGCCAAAGACCGGGTCATGCTGGAACGGCTACTGCTGGGACTCTATGGGACCGGCGCGGACTATCGAGCGATGCAGGCTCGTATTTACCAGGGTCTGGCCCTGACCTTCCAGCGCGAGGGACATCCATTTATCTTCGCGGCCAGAGGAACTCAGCTACTGGATACAGTGGAATGGGGAGATCGCGTCCCGAATATCCTGCACTGGATGACGCAGCACATGATCGCGGATTCTGAGCAACCGGCCTGGATTAACGACGTCGTCACCTTCGCAAACGATCCCGCGAACTCGCTGGCGGGTCTGCGCGTGCGCCTGAGTCAGCCAAAAGACACAAACGCGCTGGGATTGCGGAACCTGATCCTCAGCGATGCCTCGACACCTGAGGTCTGCAAAGGGGTCTTCGAGACCCTCGTCACCAAAGGGGCCTCATCACGAGCAACGGCGGCGATGATTTCTCAGGCCGCAGCGGACCTGCTCCAGCAGATCAAGGACGAAGATCGTGAGGGCTTTGTGCAAGCTGCCCACGGTCTGCTCTTTGCCTCAGCCGTCCATTCGATCTTCGCACAGGTACAAGAGGTTGAGGTTCTACCGGTCCTCTTCACTGCCGCATCCTACATCAATGCTCTGCGTAAAAAGTTGGGACAGACTGCAACGGCCTACACAGCGCCTTCAACCCAGGGGGTAGCGCTTGGTGGTGGGCTGATCGCTCCAACCATCCTTGAGGGCTTGCGCGATCAACTGCATGCAGGTGAAGTGAGCACTGCCTTCGCGACGGCGACCCGTTACCGCCAACTTGGCTATGACGAGCGTGCTCTGTTTGCGATGATCGGGCTGGTGGCAGCAGAAAGCGACGCCACTGCTGACGAAGGACACAGTCTACAAATCGTGCAGGCTGCCGGTGAGGAATATCAGCGCTGGCCGGAGACGCTTGGTGAGACAAATCACGATAGCTTCTTGCACATCGCCTTGAGAGCCGCCGCCTTCGGCAAACGCGCCTGATAGCTTTGCTATTACAAAACACTTCGCAACGGCGCTCACGCGCCTACTGAACGCTTTGCACGCTGGCAGCTTTGGAAGCACTCCAAATGATGTGGGGTTGGTAAGGATACTGCTGCCTGCTTGAGCGCGTTCAGTCAGCGAATCGAATGGCTTACAGGTAACTCTGGTACCACACAGGGAAGTTGCAAGGAGGAGGAAGCGAGCAGGTTCGAAGCGAACCAGATGGAACGAGCCTCGCTCCTCCTTCTATGAAGTAATAGGCAAAAGTACTTTTTACCCTCCATAGACTCCTACTCCCACACATTTATGAGTTACCAGCGTCAAGGAATACAGGTAATTACTAGAGGTAAGGAGAAATTATTCATGCATAAAAGACAGAAATCTGGATTTCTGTCGGCCTTAATCTGCCTGTTCACTCTGTTTCTGACAAGTTGCAGCTTCTTTGGGAACAATCAGTCGGGGCCACCAGTAAAAGCATCTGCCGATAAACAGGTTCTCATCCTCCCCAAAACAGGAATTTCAGATTTTGCGACGCTCGATCCTGCGCAGGTATCTGATCTGACCGGGACCTCCACGGTCCAGATGCTCTTCACAGGGCTGGTACAGATCGACGACCACATGCAGGTACGGCCTCAGATCGCAAAATCATGGGAGCTGGGGCCAGATGGAATGACATGGACTTTTCATCTGAAACCCAACCTGAAATTCAGCGATGGGACACCACTCACAGCCAAAGATGTGGCATATAGTCTTAATCGTGCGCTCCTACCAGCCACAAAATCAACAATCGCCCCGATCTACCTGGGCCTGATTAAAGATTCTGATAACTTGTTGGCAGGACATCTATCAACCTTGATCGGCGACAGCATTGTCGTCAATGACAGCTCGACCCTGGTTATCACGACCAGCAAAAAAGCCCCGTATTTTTTAAGCATGCTCTCGAATCCTTGCGCCGACGTTGTAGAAAAAAGCCTGATCGATACCTATGGTTCCCAGTTTACTGATCACCTGGATGTCGGCGGAAGCAGCGGCCCGTTTAAGACGCTTTTGTACACCCACGGGAAAGAGCTTGACCTTGTTCCAAATCCTTACTATTACGGTCCCAGGCCACAATTGCGCAAGGTAATCTTGCCCTTCTATCAGCAAACAAACGATGAATATATGGCCTACCAGGAAGGCAAAGTGGACATCTCGGACATTCCCACAAATGTCTTTCCGGATGCAAAAAAGCGAGACGACTTTCACCAGGTCCCGCAGCTCTGGGTCAATTATTACACCATGAATTATCTGATCAAGCCATTTGACAACATAAAAATTCGTCAGGCCTTTGAGCTGGCCATCGACAAAAACGCCATTGCACGCACAGTCTGGCAAAACACCTTGCTGCCCACCAACCACATCATCCCGCAAGGGATGCCAGGATATAATCCCGATCTGAGCGGACCAGATGGTACCCAGAATCTTGGTGGAAATCCCAACAAGGCCAGAATCCTGTTACAAGAAGGACTGCAAGAAGAAAAAATCGCCAGCGCGGCGCAGCTACCACCGATCAAGCTGACATATGTGACAGGGGTAAGCAGCTTTGACCGAGAAGTTTCCGTCATGATCCAGATGTGGCAAAAAGTTCTGCACGTGAATGTCACGCCAAATCCCGTCGATTTCAATACGTTGCTGGATCAGGTGACGGCCAGCGCGAATAACGCCAATGGCTTACAGTTCTGGGGGCTGGCCTGGATCGCCGAATATCCAGATCCACAGAACTGGTTATCCGAACAATTTGGCAATGGTACCCAGAATAACAGCATGAACTATGGACAGAACACCAGCGACGACGCGGCCCGCCAGGTAATCCTGCAACAACAGCTTGCCAACGCGGACAGCGATCCCCAACCGGATACTCGTCAGAAAGCCTATCAGCAAGCAGAACAACAATTGATCAATGAAGTCGCCTGGATGCCAATGGAGCAGATCACGACGACGTTCTTACGCAAGGCCTATGTGATAGGAATGGTCGATAACGCCCAGAGTCAGATTCCACCTGACGATTGGGCAAATATCTACATTGCCCAGCATTAACCTCTACCCTCTATTTTGAGAGTAAGTACAGACTGGCATCCTCCCAGGAAGCGGATGAAGCCGTAGTAAGCCTTTCAATAAGAAGCCTGACGGTCATTGAAATGTATCCGTCGGGCTTCTTTCTTTCATAACCTGCTATTTAAAGACACTTCGCAACGGCGCTCTCGCGCCTACTGAACGCTT
>DASSXK010000219.1:0-2632 GCA_035703945.1 Ktedonobacteraceae bacterium
CCAAGCCAGAGCACAATACTGATGTATGCCCAGATGGCCAGGACCAATGAGATGCCAATGGAATACCCTTGCATTGCCTTTTCCTTTTCTTTTACGATTGTCCTGTCAGAGGATGAAATCCTGTCTCAACATCGGGTCAGCCAAACCACTCCAGCGTGCTGAATCCCTCCTTTCTGGTTACGCTCAATCCAAATCGTTATGTCAAGTAAAACAGCCTGCTTGTAGCAAATAAAATTTGACAACACCCTGAGCTTCCTGGGTAAATACTTCAAACCGATAAACTATGGTTGAAAGATATGCCGTCTAGATGTTCATACATGTTGCTAAAAGCAGATTGTTGGCAATAAATCGTGAGCATGTGTCGTGAATCCACATAAGCTGGCAGCTCAAAAATATCAGCCAGAAAAATAGACGGTCGGCTTTGAATCAGTAATCTCGCCTTTTTCGACGGGAAACTGGATCTCGGTCAGATAGGCACTGAGCTCGCCTTCCTGGCGCAGGCAGACCTTACGGCAGGGACCCGTGATACAATAGCCATTATCCTGAATCCACCTGCCGAGGGACTGATAGGCTTCGATCATCGTCGCGGGACTCCCATGGTAGAGCAGGCTCGCCATTGCATTGACGCCCGGAAGCTCGCGCACAGTGATTCTTCCCCCGCTACGCTCCACCACATTCCCAACGGACGAGCTATTGACTGGAACGGCGATTTCCACAACGCTCAGGTCGTCATTGCGATAATCCCCGTCGTGGTCGATGAAAAGCATATGATCCACCTGCTTGACGCCGTTTGTCTTCAGGAAATCCAGCATCTCGCTGGCAAGTTGATACTTGATCTTTATGTCGGCAGCCAGTTTGCGACTGGAGGCAACGATCTGCGGCTTGACCTTTTTCAGGGCCACCTCGTGGGTCAGATCGACCTCGTCCATCTCGATCTGCTTCAAACGCGCCTCGACTCTCACCAGGCGCTCCTGCTCGGACTGTACGCGGAGTTGCAGTTCGGCCTGCTTCAGGCGCAGCATTCCCCGAATCTGGGCCGGTGGCAGATCTTCATCGAGCAGTTGAAATATTTGGGCCAGCTCGAAGCCAAGATCCTTCAGGGCCAGAATACGGTTGAGCTGTTGTAGCTGGTCGATCGAATAGTAGCGATAGCCGCTGCCTTCATCAACCTGGAGCGGTTTAAGTAACCCAATCTCGTCATAATAGCGAAGTGTGCGCACCGACACCTGGCTCAACCGTGAGAAATCGCTAATCTTGAACATAAATTGAGTCCCTGCCTTTCTCAAAAATGTGAGAATGGCTGCTCGCGTTAAGCAGATGTTAACAAGATACACTCTCACGTAACGTGATAGTCAAGAGGGAAATGGGGCAATTTTTATGAATTATCTCAAAATACCGTAGAAAGGTCAAAAATACCGCAAAAATGCCGGGCTACCTTTGAAAGTAGCCCGGCATTTTACACGTTGGCAAACAGATAAAAGACTTTTAGACAACCACAATCGTCATGCCATCTGGATCTTGCAGGGTTGTTGGCGCGAGATCGGGACGGTGCAGTTCGAAGAAATCAATCCCATACACATCGGCCTCAACGGGTGCAACATTGCGGCCGGCCCAGACATTTAAGCCGAGATGGTGGTGATAGCCATTCCAGGACATAAAGTCGGCCTGGTCCGCCCAGCCAACCATCAGATTCAGTCCCAGCCCCTCGTAGAATTTCTGGCTGCGATCGAGGTTCCCAACATTCAGGTGCATATGGCCCAACCGCAAGCGCTCGGAAAAGCCCTCAAATGGTCCGGCCTGCTCCAGCAGCTTACGGGCATTGAGCGGCAGTGTATCCATCAGCACATTCCCGTTCTGATATTGCCACTGCTCGCGTGGTCGATCGGAATAGACCTCGATCCCGTTGCCCTCAGGATCGGTCAGGTACAGGGCCTGGCTCACCAGATGGTCCGAAGCGCCCGCCAGTGGAATATTGGCCTCCATGCAGTGCTGCAAGAACGAACCAAGCTCGGCATCATCGCCCACCAGCAGCGCAAAATGGAAAAGACCAGCCGTCCGAGCGGCACGTGGACGTCCACCGGATAGGGGACGCAGGATCAGCAACTCATGCGTGCCAACGCCCATGCCAACTCCACCTTCACTTCCTGCGGTTCGCTCGTCTCTGACAATCGAGAGACCAAGCTTGGTATAATATTCAATACTACGAGACAGATCCTGAACACGCAGGCCGACGCGCCGTAACGGCCAGCTTGTAGCACTTTCAGGTATTGTCGTCACTGTGTTTTCTAAAGATGATTCATTTGTAGCCATCGCAAGTCCCTCTCAAGTCACTTACTTATTGTTAGTTAATAAGATTATAATACATAATCCAACCAAAAGCAAATACCCAAGTTAATTCTACAATCTTATGTTAGAAACAGAAAAGAGTGAAAACACGATGAACACTAAATCAGGTTCCGTACAATCCGGTCGTGTTACAACCGAAGGCGATACCCTCTTTTATGAGGTGCGCGGCCAGGGTCAGCCACTGCTGCTGATCGCACCCGCCGGAGGAGATGGCTGGCAATATTCATTCGTCGCGGATATCCTCGCGGACGAATACAAAGTCATCACCTACGACCGGCGCGCCAAT
>DASSXK010000367.1:0-3402 GCA_035703945.1 Ktedonobacteraceae bacterium
GCGAACAATCTCGATCGCGAATCCGGCCGCTGGCTGAAAGTGGAAGTCGCGATAGTTATCGAAGAGGGTGGGGGCATAGAAGCCCGAGCCAACGGTGATTTCCGTCACAGCCTCTTCTTGACGCGTCGTTGAAATACTGCCGGTTCCACCGCCATTGACAAAACGCAGCGGGAAACCAAAATCCTTGATAGCAGCCACCAACTCCGCACGGCGTTCAGCGATCTCTGTAAGTGAGTGACGTTTCAGGAACTGGATCACGGCGTTGCGTGTGCCATGACCAGGAGCATTGTCGCCGACGCCAGCAATTTGGGCCTCGTAACCCATCAGACCATCGAGCTTGACGTTGGAAGATGCCTCAATCCGCTCAAGGATTGGCCGCAACTGGGTTGTTGTACGAACAGCGGAACGCCAGACGCCAAAGTGCAGACTCGGGAAGCTTGTTGACATATCAATATCCAGGCAGAGAGGGATCATCACATCGTAGCGTTGGGCGATGCGATCGATCTGATCCACATGCTCTGGACTATCAACCATTAGCGTAATGCGAGCCCCCTCAGCGCTAGCGCGGGCGATCGCGGCGATATCGGCCTCATTCCAGATCGGATAGCCAAGCAGCAGATCGTCCAGGTTATGCTTCACCAGGTAGACTGCTTCCTGGGGATGGTAGCACATCAGCCCCTGAAAAATGGGACCAACCGCTAGAATACGTTTAATAATCGCAACACTCCGCAATGACTTGGTTGCCAGGCGAATTGTTTTTGTGCCAGCCTGTGCACGAATCTGCTGAATATTTTCCCACATCAGATCGAGGTCTAAATACGCGTAAGGCATCGGGCGGCCGTTAAATATTTCCTTATAGTAGGCATAATTTCGTGTGCGAACGGGGGCCTGGAGGGTAGAATCTGGCAAAAGACTGGAGAATGCCTGCTGATTTTTGGAACCTGCTTGTTTTACCTGTCTCTGTTCTACCATGATACGTCCTTCCTACCGTCTTTAACGCTCCCAAATGAGCGGTGAGGGTGAATTTGTTTTATACTATCCCGTGTTCTTGCTTACACGATATCATTCAGGCTAGAGAGGGGGTGCGGTCCCTTCTGCCAGGGAGATTACTGCCGCAATCAACAGTCTGAGATTTTGTTGGACAGGTACAGGATCGCGGTCACTGATGAACTGGAAAAATAAGCCATCCAGTCCTCCAACAATGAAGCGAGCTAGCTCGTGGATGGGAACGGCGCAGACCAGGCCAGCACGGGCATAGCTTTCCTTCAAAAGCTCTTCAATGACAGCACTGTAGCCGGCATATTGCTGGCGTGCCAGACGGGCCGACTCTGGATTACGCAGAGCATAAAATGTTAGCTCATACTGGATCAACTGAAGCTCAGGTAAGTTCTCAACGCGCTTCCAGAAGGCCGAGATGCTATTCGCAATCACGACCCGGGGGTCACTATCGGCTGTGGCAGTCGAGCGTACGATCTCAACCGTTGTGTGCATGATTTCTTGTAGCACAGCGAACAGTAGATCGTCCTTACTGCCAAAATAATAACGCAGCATGGCCTGATTTACGGCTGCTTCTGCTGCGATTTTTCGGGTAGTTGTTTCGGAAATCCCATCGCGGGTTAGTACCCGAATCGTAGCCGCGAGGATCTCGGCCCGCCGCTCGCCGACAGCTTCCGCTCTGGTCACAATTCCCCCTGTGAACTCACCAGTTATGAAATATATTCAAGCGGTTGAATAAAGTGTAATCAGAATAATCGTGCTCGTCAAGGGCTTATTAATGACTGATTGATACTTATTTATACGTAGTTACTTATTTCAACCGCATTTCTAACCAGTCGATAGCCTCCTTTACAAGGTCGGGCAGGGGTCTGATTGTGTCCAACCTGAGATATGAATCTTGAATTTGATAGTCTGCTTTATAACCAATACGTTGTATGTAGCCTTTGAGATCTCCCCGGTCAGTCTTATGATGGGCAGGAAGTGAGAGCTCTTTATCAATGAGCAGCCAGCCGAGCCGCGTACTGAGGGCTCGTCCAAGCGTGCTTTTCCCGCAGCCCGGCTGACCTTTCAACATGAATAGCTGCATCGGGTTGGATTCCTTCCTGTTAGACCCTGGTGGAACTGCTAACGCCTCGAATATCCAGGCCGCCCGAGGCCACGAGGTCGATTTTGGCGGACCCGGAGCCGTAGCGCAAATTGGCAAAGCTGCCCAGGTTGGTTGCGCCGATGGCTTCGCCCCGAATCAGACCATTAGTCGCGATATTCATATAGAGATTGGGTTCTTCGGGCAACTGAATTGTCAGTGTTCCGCCAATGCGAGCATGAATACGAGCCTCCGCCGGGAACTCAAGCCGCAATTGAGCATTGCCACCAACGGTACAGTCGAGATTTTGGGCGATGCCGGTTAGATAGAGGTTGCCTCCGACCCGGCCGAGCGAGACGCTGGCGTGTTCACTTTCCAGTAACAGACAATTGCCACCCAGACTTCCGCAGTAAAAGGCTTCCTGAATCTGCTCGGCATGCAGATTACCTCCCGCCGCATCCAGCTCCAACTGGCTTGCCCTGATGGCCCGGACGTTGCCAGCAATTTTGGAAAGCCGGGCTGTCCCAACAATATCTTCAAGTTCAACATCGCCAGCGATGCGATTTAAGAAGATGCTTCCCCTGACCTCTTTCAGGATGATTGCGCCCGCGTCCTCAATTACAATCTCCCCATTGACGCGGTTGGCCTGAATCGCGGTGGTGATGATCGAGTTGAAGGTACTTTGTAAGGCCAATGTGCCATGCTTAATCAAGGGCACATGCAGCGTGAGCGGTCGATCGCAGCCAGTGATAAGGAGAAGATCGCCATCCTGCTTGACGCTTTCTATCTCGCCTGTGGTTTCGAGCAGAATCGTTGGCTCAGACCAGGACTGGACCGTGATTGGAGCCAGGATATCTTGTAGAATGATCTGGGGATGACGGCCAACTGGAAAATTTTGCTGGGTTGGTGCTTCTTCTTCTTCTATTTCGTCCTTCGCACGATCATCGGAATCGATGGTTGCGGATGTCGTGTTGGGCAGGGGCGTGAGATTGCGGAGTGTATAGGGTAAGGGAATCTCAATCCACCCTTTCGCCTCGGCAAGTTCAATATCTGTCAGATCGGCTGTGCCGAGGTTGAGACTGCTCAGGTTGGCCTCATTGAGGTCGGCCCCATTCAGGCGAGTGTCGCTTAGTTTGGCCCCACTGAGGTCGGCCCTATTAAGAGAAGCCTTGCTGAGGTGGGCATCGCTGAGGTCGCAGCCGTTGAGGCGACAGCCACAGAGATTGGCCTTAACAAGCAGGGCATTTTTTAAATTGGCCCCACTGAGATCGGCCCCGCACAGATTTGCTTTGACTGGATAGGCTTCGCTCAGGTTGGCCCCA
>DASSXK010000527.1:0-4740 GCA_035703945.1 Ktedonobacteraceae bacterium
ATGCAGCGATTTGAGGGACCCGAGCAAGATCTGCTATTCTCGAGTGTTGAAGACTACCTGAAGTATGTCGATGATGGAATGCCTGATGCGCGAGCAGAGATTGTGGGGAGAGAGATGAATGGCAAAATAGCTCAGGCCCGCATCTTCACATTAATTCAACATGGGAATCAATCGCTTGGCTTTTTATCAGTTCAAAGTTACCAGAAGAATGTCTATACCAGACGCCAGGTGGATCTCTTGAAGGAAATTGGTAGGCAGGCCGCGATTGCGATTACAAATGCACGTTTATATGTTGCCCAGCGTGAAGCCTTAAAGCGTGCCCAGGAATCTGAGCAACTCAAGAACCATTTTCTAATGACGGCCTCACATGAGCTACGTACGCCTCTGACCGCGATTCAGGGATACCTGGAATTGCTGGGAGAATTCTCAGAGGTGTTGGATGAAGAGTCCAAAGCACGTTTTATCGCCAATGCCCGGCGTGCCTGCGAAGAGTTGGTGTTGTTGCTGGGCAATGTCATGGATGCAAGCCGCCTTGACCAGGATATGGTCGCGCTCAAACTGGGGCCGGTGAATGTCCTGCAATCAGTACAATTGATTGTAGAGATTCTGGAGCCGATTATCTCCCGCGAGCAGCGAGAGCTAGAGCTTGCAGTTGACGAGAATGTCTACGTCTGGGTCGATGATCTGCGTTTGCGCCAGATTTTGTTGAATCTGGTAGGAAATGCCCTTAAATATACGCCGGCTGGTACCAGGATTGAGGTTAAAGCCAGCGAAGTCTCTTTTACCGAGCTGGAAAAGCGACTCGCGGACACACGTCGCCGCTCGATGCTCTACGAGGGGAATTATGCCCTGATCGAGATTTGCGATTGGGGGCCAGGCGTGGCACCTCCAGATCAGGCGCGCCTGTTTACTAAATTCATGCGATTGGATGATGCAATCAATAGCGTGCAACGAGGAGCCGGGCTGGGTCTCTACCTCTGTTTGCAGCTTACCGAAGCGATGAGTGGACAGATCTGGCTGGAAAGCTCTGGAATTCCAGGTGAAGGAAGTACCTTTTGTGTCGCTTTACCCCTGTATCGTGAATAAGCCCCTGAATAAGAAAAGCTAGAATCACTGGAGATAGATTTCATGGATATGACCGAACGAGAGCAGGAAAGGAACTCCTCTCTCGAACAGCCCACGCAGTACAGCCGGGCTGATATTCACATGCATACGAATCTGGGCGATGGCTGGGCCAGCCCTTTACGTGTTGTTGAAGAGGCCACACGCCATAGATTGCCACTGATCGCCGTGACCGATCACGATCATATTGAAGGAGCCAAGCGTGTCGCCGAAGTTCTGGCGCAGCAAAACAGCCCGATTGAAATGATTACGGGCGTTGAAGTGAGCACGCGCCAGGGCCATTTGCTGGGTCTGTTTATTCAAAAAGCCCCGAAAGCGATGCGTTCAGTCGAAGAGAGTATTGATGCCATTAAAGCTCAAGGTGGCCTGGTGATTGTGCCGCATCCTCTGGGACGGTTGGTGCCGAGCCTCAGTCGCTCAAAGATTGATGAGTTGTTGAACAAAGGCTACGAGATTGATGGAATCGAGATCTACAATCCCTCTCCGGCGAATTCCGCGATGCGGGGCGAGGTTCGTGATGCGAATCGAGATTGGCAGTTTGCCGAAACGGGAGGAAGTGATGCCCACTTCTGGCAGCATATCGGGGCGGCCTATACCCTGTTTCCGGGTCGCAGTGCAGAGGATCTGAAAGCAGCGCTGCTGGCTCGCACGACCCGCTCAGGCGGGCAAGAGATCCCGACTCCCCGTTTGCCGGTGACATCGTACATCGGGCAATGTGCCTGGAGCTGGTTTGTCGATCCCCCGCGCCGGATCATGAGATCGGTCAAGGAACGGTCATAAACATTTGACGGGGTTTGCACGCTATGTTACGATACTTTTAGAGGGTACATTGTTCCCTTAGAAGACCGTCAATTGTGATTGAAAATGTGCAATAAATAGCCTGGTTTTTGATCACATATCACGCGCCCGTAGCTCTCGTGAGGAGAGACTGTTGGAAGTTACGTAGCCAATGGGGGCGGTACATGGCCCGGCATGCGCGACACCGAAAGGGCCCTAAAAACGGAGGGCCGGGAGAAGCCACCAGAACAACATGCACTGTCCATGCTGGTGAGCGCGCTCACACGCAAAGACAGAGATGAGACAGGATCGCGGAGCCAACCCGGTCTATTCCCCGGCCTGGGGCATACACGGGCGATCCCGTTCGATGTGCTGCGTATTCACAGCAACCGAGTATGTTTGACCAAAAAAAGGAAGGCAGGGAACGATTCAATGAATCTTTATGAGCAATTGCTACTTGTGCGTGATCGCCTTGATGGGATTGGCGCACATGACGATAGTATTGATCTGGTTGATCGTCTCTTGAAGACCGCAGAACCGGCAAAAAATGACAAGACAAATATCTCTCAGGTAAATGTTTTACGTCATATGACACGTATGCCGGAAGTGATCGACAATTATAATGTGTACAATGATCTGCAAGAGCTGATCAGTGAACGCGATGAGCATGAGGTTGCGGCCCATGAAGATGCGGCACCTGCTGCATATGTTGATACGGACCGCCATCCCAAGCCAAAGTCGTATTATAAAGCGCAAAAAGACAAGAACAAACCTGCGAAGGGCTAGCTTAACTCATTAGAGGCTGGCCCTTCAATTTGTTTTTGACTATTGTTTGCACCGCCGAGTTGCAGTTGTTGTTTCAGGGCTTGCAATTGCGCCTCAACTTTGCTTTCCATGGACATTTTTTGCAACTCGCGGTCAATCGCATCCCCCGAACCGATCAGACCCTGCTCGCCCAACGTTCCCTGCTCAATCAGGCTATTCATGGCCTCCGCGCGCGACTGCATTGCCAGCACCTTATCCTGGACGCGCTGCATCGCCAGATTCATTTCCGTCATTTCCTGTGAAATCCCTGTCACGGCCTCGGTAATTTTAACCTGCGCCTGGGCCGCGCTATACTGTGCTTTGACCATCTCTTTTTGGGTGCGGAAGGTTTCGATCCGGCTGGACAACTGGCGCTCCATCGCGATGAGCTTCTCTTTTTGATCGCGTAGCTGGGCAACCTGTGGTTCGTAGCTTGAAAGCTGAATCACCAGGGCCGATTTCTTTTCCAGGGCCAGGCGTGCCAGGTCCTCGCGATTCAATTGCAGGGCCTGCATGGCTTGCTGATCAAGTTTGTTGACTTGCTGCTGGAGCTGGGTCTGCTGCATCTCCAGTCGTTTCTCATTGGCGGCGACATCGACGATTGAACGGCTCAACTGCTGGAGCTGTTCTCGTTGCTTGTTATACGAGTAATCCATGACCTGGCCAGGGTCCTCGGCTTTATCCAATGCGGCGCTTGTCTTAATGCGAAAAAAGGTCGCAAGGCGTGAGAAAATACCCATAATGTCCTCCTGGAGGTTTGCAATCTCTGTAGTGTGTACGTCAATCTTGACAGAAAGTTGGATTGCCGAAAGAACCTTGTACTTCTCTTATTATATGACGCCTGCCGGTAAACATCAGCAAAAGTTAGAGGCAATCTGTGGGAAGGAACATATTTTGGCCAAACTGGTCTGAAGCTGGTTTCTTCGGGGGCTAAAAAGAGCGAGATGAGATTATTCGATCTAGAAGAAAATGGCCTGAACGCACGAAAAAAGTGCTTGACAATTTTATTCGGTTCGGGTATACTTCTACTTGTCGTAAGGATACAAGCGGGTTTGGTGTAGTGGTAACATGCAACTTTCCCAAAGTTGAGACCACGGGTTCGAATCCCGTAACCCGCTCCGACAAAACACCTCCAATCAATGGCGATTGGAGGTGTTTTTTTAGGGAAATTTCATACGCTGTGTTTTTCCGCTTTGGTGACACAGCGCCTCGTTAAAAGCCTGATCTATTTCAGCTTGCTTCGCATAGATTGCATATCGCGAGCAACCGTTCGAAGTCCCGCCAGACAGGCCAGGCCCGCCAGGAAGAGGAACGTGGGTGCCGTGACTGCCAGGGAAAAACCCAGGCTGCTTTTATCCGCCAGCGCCCCAACGATTGTGGGCGAGGCCGCATCGCCCAACAGGTGGGCGCAGAGTAGCGAAAGCCCCAGCGCAGTTGCTCGATAATCTGGCAGAATAATATCCTGAATCACGGCGTTCAGCGGGCCGACGCAGAAATTCAAGAAGGTGACAGCCAGGATCACAACAAACATAAAAGGGATCAGCGTGTGGAGTAGCAGGGCCACCAGGGTCAGGGGGGCTCCAACAAGCAGTCCGATGGCTGCGACGATTAGACGGCCTTCGGGGCGGGTTCTCTGGGCTCGATCCGCCAGGTAGCCACCAAGAAGCGTTCCAGTCAGGCCGCTTGTGACCAGGACGATGCCTGATAGGATGCCTGCCTCCTGAATACTGACTGCGAAGCTATTAACCAGGTATTGGGGCAGCCAGAAAGAGGTTGCGCCAATTGTGAAGAAGCTGAATGTCAGCGCTGCCAGCAGAATCACATAGGTTGGGATCTTGAGGATGGTGCCAGCGGTCTTCCTAAAGTCCTTACCGATGCTGCCGTGAGTTTGAGCGACTTCGCTTGCAACCTCGGCTTCCGTTTCCACATCTTCCATCTCAGGATGGTCAGCGTGCTCGAATGCTCCGCGTTTGGGCTCGCTCATGCGCCAGGCCAGGAAGGCCGCAATCAGCCCCGGAATTCCGACGATGAAGAAAG
>DASSXK010000558.1:0-4950 GCA_035703945.1 Ktedonobacteraceae bacterium
TCCTGTCGAGCGCGTTCCCCATTTCAGTTGCCCGGTCCTGGGCTTCTTTGGCGGCGCGGACCAGGGTATTCCAGCGGAGAGCGTCTCAACGTTTGACAAGGCTCTGAGTCAGAAAGGCCTTGAGCACGAGCTTATCACCTATCCTGGTGCCCCTCACAGCTTCTTCGACCGCAACCAGGAAAAGTATGCCAACGAGTCCGCCGACGCCTGGAAGCGTTCACTGGAGTTCATCAAAGCCCATTCCTGACACTCCCATCCACACACCGGCGTCCAGATACAAAAAGGATAGCTCCCACCTGACATACGAGTATTTCGTGTGCAGGTGGGAGCTATCCTTTTATATAGTTACTTTCTTCACCAGAAGAAGATTTAGCGACTCCCCAGACTGATTAGCAGATCATTCAACTTATTGACAAAGTTGATCGGATCATCCAGCTTCTCGCCATTGCTAAGGACAGCCTGATCGAAAAGCACCTCGACCCAGCCCGCGAAGTTCTTCTCATCCTGCACGTCCTTCAAGTTCACCAGCACCGGAGGTTGAGGGTTGATCTCAAAGATCGGCTTGCTGCTCGGCAACTGCTGACCTGCCGACTCAAGCAAGCGGCGAAGGTTGGGATCAAGATCGTGCTCATCGGCAACCAGACAAGTCGGGGAGCTCGTCAGGCGCGAGGTAACGCGTACATCCTGCACTTTTCCGCCCAGGACGGTTTTCATGCGCCCGACAAGGCTCTTAAACTCGGTCGCGGCCTTCTCTGCTTCTTCCTTCTGCTCTTCGTTCTTCATGCCAGCAAGATCAACCTCACCCTTGGACACGGATTGCAGATGGAAGCTCTTGAACTCAAAGGGATTCGAGACCAACCACATATCGACCGGATCAGATAGCAGCAGCACTTCAATGTCCCTGGCCTTGAAGATCTCCAGCAAGGGGCTATTTTTGGCGGCCGCAAAGCTATCGGCGGTGATGTAGTAGATCTTGTCCTGGCCCTCTTTCATACGCGAAATGTAGTCTTCCAGCGAGACATCCTGTACCTCGCTTGAGGTCAGTGTCGAAGAGAAGCGCAGCAGCTTCGCAACGGCCTCCTGGTTGGCGTTATCCTCGACTACACCTTCCTTGAGCACTTTACCAAACTCTTTCCAGAAGGTCGTGTACTTTTCTTTCTCATTGTTTGCCAGGTCACTCAGCAAGCCCAGGACTTTCTTGACGGCCCCTGTCTTGATGCTCTCGACGATCCGGTTGTGTTGCAGGATCTCGCGTGAGACATTCAGTGGCAGGTCGCTGGAGTCGATCAGACCGCGCACAAAGCGCAGGTAGGTCGGCATCAGTTGTTCGGCATCATCCATAATAAAGACGCGTCGTACATACAGCTTGACGCCGTGTCGCTGATCCCTGTTCCACAAATCAAAGGGAGCCTGCGAAGGAATGTAGAGAAGCAGTGTATACTCGTATTTTCCTTCCATCCGACTATGGACATAGGCCAGGGGATCGCTGAAATCATGCGAGACGTGTTTGTAGAATTCCTTATAGTCTTCCTCGCTGATCTCACTCTTGGAGCGGGTCCAGAGGGCCGAGGCCTGGTTTACGACCTCGTCCTCGTCGGGAGTATCGGGACCGCCTTCTTTTTTCATGACGATCGGCAGCGAGATATGGTCGGAATATTTGCGGATGATCTGCCGCAACTTGTATCCGCTAAGCAGTTCGTCCTCACCCTCACGCAGGTGCAGGGTGACGGAGGTGCCGCGTTGCGGAACATCCAGATTCTCCAGCGTATAGTCGCCCTTGCCTTCTGACTCCCAGCGCACGCCATCCGAGACAGGTGTCCCGGCCCGGCGCGTCGTCAGCGTGACCCGGTCCGAAACAACGAAGGAGGAATAAAAGCCTACGCCGAACTGACCAATCAGATTGGCATCTTTCCGCTGATCGCCAGTCAAGGACTTGAAAAACTCCTGTGTCCCCGATTTAGCAATCGTTCCGATGTTATTGATCACCTCGTCGCGATTCATGCCGATGCCATTATCGCTGATCGTGATGGTACGAGCCGGTTTATCATAGCTCACACGGATCTTATAATCCGAATCGTCCTCCCCTAGCTCGGGATGAGATAATACCTCAAAACGTAATTTATCAACCGCATCCGAGGCGTTCGAGATCAACTCACGCAGAAAAATCTCTTTGTTGCTATACAACGAATGGATCATCAGGTCGAGCAGTTGATTTACCTCAGCCTGAAATCCCAACGTCTCTTTATGCATTTCGGTCGCCATATCTATCTACCAATCCTCCTTGAACACAAACACATTCCTGATTCAACCTCAAAGACAGCCAGTTATCATCTCTTGATCTTATGCGAAACAGGTCCTATCTTCCAGAGGGAACGAGGGTTATTACGACACTATACTTTACCAAATTAACCACATTTTTACAATATTCTTCTCAGAGCAGAAAGCTGCTTTCTCCGAATATATCCAACTTCTTTCCTTAATCACATCACCTACAAATTCTACATAGGTAGACGCACATCACACGAAAATTCTATAAAGTATGCTTAACTCTCGCGCTCAGCAAGCGAGCAACCTCCTTAAGAAACGTCTGAAGCGATCCAGCCCCCTCCTCAAGCGTCCCATCAAGGAAGAGCAGCGCACAGGGACGTCCCTGCTCCAACATCGCCTGCCAGGTACTTACAGCTTGAGCCAGCAAAAAGGTGGCATCATAGCTACCGAGCAGCGATCGTTGATGGTTTCTTGTGACTATACGAAGACTCACCAGGGCAGCAGGACCATCCATCTCGCTCTGCTCGCTGGCGTGATAGGCGGCCGGGGCCCGTCGTACCTTCACCGGCACGCCTAGAAGCTCGTTGCCCACCAATCTGCTGCTCTCATTCAGCAATTGCAAAAGCGCTACCGAGGGCTCACCATTGAAGGTATAGTCCAGGTAGCTTTTCTGTCCTGCCCGATGCTGCTGCGAGATCATCTCAAACATCCAGTCAGCAAACGTCTCCGCTGCCGAAGCCTGGAGGTTAGTCTTTTCTGGAAATAGCAATGTCAAACCGGGAGAAGTCGAGCGAGCCGACCACTCGGAAAGCACCCGCAGCGGCTCCGCCTCAAAGCGGAGCTTACGAGCCCGAGTTTTGTAGTTCTCGACGGCTGGTTGTCCCGCGAACGTAATCGGCTCCAGGTAGCCATAGACCGCCATGCACAACTGCCAGTTGAGAAAACTGCTCGTCAACGCCACCAGGCGATCCGTTGGATCGTTTGATGCATAGGCGGGCTGATAAATCGTATAAACTGCCTCGCTCTGGCTCTCAGTTGCGGAGCGGTCCTCAATCTGCACAATCAAGCGACCAGAATTCCTACGCGAACCTGCATCTGGGGCAAGCTGCCGACCATTAAAGAGTACAACACCCTTGCCGCCTTTGCCCAGGCTCTCTTCTAATAGCTGCTCAATCCACTGCGTCAATGGATGCCAGGCAGGCGGAATTTCCAGCAAAAGTTGACATGCCCCATCTTTGCTGGCCTCGGTCAGAGCCGCTGCCAATCGCGCAAAAGCATGTTCAGAGGGGCGGGCCGCTGCACCATCCAGATCATAGAGGTCCCAGGCTCGCCGCAACAACGCCTGCAACGATCCTTCTTTGGCATTAGTCGAAGCAAAATAGAGGGCCATTGGCAGCAAAAAGACATGTGTCGCGGGAGCACTCATTCTCCCACCGGTGCCATTCCCTCCATCGAGTTGCAGCGGCCAGGATGGCACCTGTTGCTCTTTAGCAAACTGGTCCAGGTAGGAGTTCGGCAGGGTCATCACCAGCAGATGCTCGGAGGCCGTCAATCCGGCCTGGAGCAGCAGATCCGCAAACCAGTTCAGGTGTGTAATCGGCTCCTCGGAGGTCATGCCCATCGACACGCCAACCATCATCACATCACTCAACAGGTTGCGCAGATCCTCGCCCTCAAGCGGTCCATCCAGTTTCATCTGCTTACGGGCAGCGATCTCCTGCACCAGGAGATTGAGAGAGGCAGGATCGGTGCTATCGAGGGGATAGATCGCAATTCCCTGCTGCGCCTGACCCGCCTGGCAGAAACCCATTTCAGTCACGACACGAACCGCAATCACGGAGCCACCCATGCCGGACCAGATGATATGCTGGATACCTCGCTCCTTGATTGCTCGTGCCGCAAACTCCAGCTTTTCCAGGCGTTCAGGAGCTTGCAGGAGCCGCGCCACGCCTTCAACCCAATCCAGCTTTGGCTCACTTCCCTCGCTGCCCAGTTGCAGCATCCGACCCTCGCGCCGTCGCAATTGTCCGATTGCATCCTCAGCCCCTAAGCGTGCCAGCGCCTTATCCATTTCGACACCCATTGTATATTCCCTTCCTGCTGCAAACCGCTAGCGCTGATTCTTCAGACGATACAGCATTTCACCAGCGTGGAGTACCCTCAATAGACCTTCAGATTCGCGTCCATCCCAGGCTGCCGGATCAAGCATACGGTAATCCGCATAGCCCAGGTTAACCAGCAGACAACGTTCCTCGGGAATTCCCGTTGCCAGCGTCACCTGGATACGCGGCGACTCCACACCAGTTTCGGCATCGTAGCTTCCCATACCCTTTACATGTGTACTGTGTGCCAGAATACCGCCCGGCTGATCCTTAAAACGCTCCCATTGCTTGAGGAAATAGTCTCGCACATGATACCCGATCTGATCGATTAGCTTGCCATGCGTGTAGGAAATCTCCGTGATATGTGGGGCATAGATAATCACCTCGCCCCCATCCGCAATCGCTGGTTCGGTCTTATACATTGCCTTGGCCGCTGTCCAGAGATCATCATACATCTCTGAAGGCTGAGAGAGTACACTGCGGAAGGGTCGCTCCACCTGGATAATATTGAGTTGCGCCGAAAGATCGGCCGCCGCCTCAAAAGCCTCTCTATATTCACCAAAGTAGCAACCATGCAGAT
>DASSXK010000008.1:0-7977 GCA_035703945.1 Ktedonobacteraceae bacterium
TTGTGCGCGCAGGTTGGCGATATTCGCGCTACTGGTGGCGCTGGCGATATTGCCACCCAGATAAAAATCTATCGCGCGGCCACTCTGATGAGCGCTGCCTCCAGGAGGAGCGACAAACTTGCGGGCTTCGCTGGCCGAACCATATTTACGCAGGGCACGCTGCCAGAGCACATTTTGCTCGGTCCAACTTCGATATCCAGAAACCGGTAAGAATAAAGGGGATTGCAGCCCGGCCGCTCTTGCTGCTGTAACCAGTGCTCGCCAGGCAGCGGCGGCCTGACGATGCAATGGAATGTTTCTGCTAATGCCCTGGACTGTTACGATATCAGCGGGTGTTGGGTCTCGTTTATCGCGAATACGTCCTCCACCGGGTCTTTCAACAGGAATGGGAACGAAGCCTCCAGGGGAAGGAGCTTCCAATGCCCGTGCGGAGTTGCAGGCATCGCAATAACAGAGGCCTCTGCTGACCTCTGGAGCAAGGGGGGTCTCAAAGAGTGGGGGACTTTGTGTATACATGGATCGTTTCCTTCCTGGGAACCATCGTTTTATGCCTCTTCTGAGCGAATAGAAACTGGATTGCTATGTTTTGCCTGACCGAGCAGTTCGGCCATGAGACAGCCTGAAATTTTCTGGATCAGACACTCTCCGTTTTGCCTGTGCTGAAAAAATCGGGCTGCCTCATGGCTTTGTCGCTAACCGATGACGGATGGGGCTGGCATCCGGCCTGATGAACGTGCGAACACGGGATCACGCCGTGTGCCTGGTACCGGGCGGGTTCTTGTGGGAGGTGGTCCCGGCATATAGACACCACGTGGCGGCGGAGTTGGCCGTGAGATGCGTAGGCCCTCTTCGCTGGAGATCCACTCCTCGGCTGACTCGGCAACACGGTACAGGAGCGTCTCGAAATCCGTCCTGTTCGTATCCAGGATGAATGGCTCGGCCAACCAGCGGATGATATCGCGTCCGGTCACGGCCATGCGGTTCAAGGTGCTAGCGTAGACAGCTTCGTGGAAGTATTGCCAGAGGACCAGTTCGATCACATCCCAGGCGTTTTGCGCGCCAAATTGCGCCTTGACATCGGGCGACTCAAGCACCTTGAAGCTTTCAGCGAGCGCCTGGCTGGTTTCGATGCGCAGAACATTGATATAGCCGTAGGATGAATTTTTCAGATTATTGCGTAGATCCAACCCTGTCCGGCGTACAATCGCGATCGAGCCGAAGGTTGGGTCCTGCGCTCGTTCGCGAATAACCTCGCTGATCCGCTTATCGCGCCAGTATTTGGCTGTTTCGCCGATGAAGTGCTGGAAGAGTCCGTGGAACTCTGGATTTGAGCGTGCGCCTGGCCCTGGATCGGAGCGCGTATAGCCAAAGACACGTTTATAGGCCCGCATACGATCTCGCATCTGGTAGCGTAGGATACCATGTTTATCGAAGCGGTACAGGCCATATGCGCCTTCGCCGCTGGAGATACGTAACGTACCGGCGCGGAAAAGCTCCTGGAGCTTATGCATAACGCGGAAAACGCCTAACCGCTCGTGCATATAGATGTAGTACAGGTCTCCAGTCGCCAGGATACGCTCGCTGATGACCGTATCGTCATAGTCCATAACCCCTGGCGAGACCTGGGCCTGGTTGAGATCGGTGGGCGAGTCCTTGCCCAGCCCTATCAGATCGGCCAAACCGCCATCGGCTGCTTGATTTTTGCCATTCTGAGAGGCATCGTACTTGCGTACTTGATCATCAACCATCCGATTAAGCACTTCGGCCAGTTGTGGATTTGCGACCAGGTCTGGTCCCAGCGCTTCAATTGTACTTTGAAGCAGGGCCGCCACCCGGTCATTACGCTGGTCGTAATCTGATTTGTTTGGCATCGATAGCCTCCCATTATTGTTCTATTACAAATGTATGGAGTACAGGTGTCTATCTGCTAACAGAAGATCCATGTACCTGAATTGCTGGATATTTCTGTAGATGTCTGCTATTTCGTTATGGTTTTAATTTGATGGAATTGCGTTTCTCGCCTGGAACACTCAGGTTCGCGAGACCATGCAATTGTGTCAGCAGATTATTGAGGGACCAGACTACACGTTCGTTTGAAAAGACTTGCTCCAGGGTTGTGCCGGAAGCAGACGGTGAAGACGTGATAATGGTCCTGAAATGTCCGATGATCGGGGCAATAATCCAGAAAAGCGTGTCGGACTGGTCGGATACGAAGTCCAGTCCATATTGACCTGAGTCGGCAAGGCTGCCTGGTCCTTCGTTATTGGAGAAACGATCCAACCACTCGGTCAGGTCGTAGACGGTCATATCTGGCTGTTCCAGTGAGACATCGATACCAAGTATAGTGACTGTAAAATCGGTCAAATCGCTAAATTTTGTGGCTGTGGAACGGCGATCGCTCTCTGTGAAATCGACTGAGTCCATTGCGGCCTTGAAGTCAGTGTTGGCTTGAGCTATCACAGGCAGCACGATCGTAGCGCGTTCAACTCGTTCGCTTAAAGAGAAGAAGCTGCTTGATTGATCATCGTTATAGAATGCGAGCCAGGTGCTACGCAGCGTGTTGGCATAGTTTCTGAGCAGACTGAAAGAGGCGGTCTGAGCTTCATCGTCATCGGTTGCCACCAGAGAAGGGTTATCTAGAAATGAGCGGCGGCCAAACTGGGTGACATGCAGACCCAGTGTATTGAAGTAGGCGTTCACACGGTCGGGTCGAGGCTCGTCTACACGCCCAAACTCTTCAAACAGGGCGTTAATTTCCGCCCGAATCTGTGATCTCAGGGCTTCCACCTGGTCAAGATCAGCTTCAGGCACAAATGGTTTTAGGCCAGCAAGTACCTGGAGACTATCGGCAACTACCGTGCTGGCCTGGCGATAGAGCGTGGCCTGCCTGGCGGGAAGCTGTCCGGAGAATCCCCCATTGCTAGAGACGCCGTTGCCGTTTGAACCATTCAGCCAGATCAGGCTGCGTGAAGGTTTGAACGATACCAGCGGGCCGTCGGGAGTATTCAGCGTGGGGAAGACGCTATTAAGCGCATTCACAAAACCGCCTGGATTACTCCCATAGGAGCCGCCCAGCACTTTATTGAACGCTTGCTCTACCTGGCGTGTCATCGTTCCTGAATCATAACCGTTGCTTGAAGTTGATGTGCCGTTGTCGAAAGCCGTGCGTTGGTTGCCCGCGTATCGGCTAAAGCTGCTGGCGAGATCGTTCAGGACCTGAAGCTGTGTGCTTGAGGCATTCGGCTTATTTGTGTAAGGATTGCGGATAAGCGGAAAGAGGATATCCAGAAATCCCTGACGCAAGAATTGCCGATCCTCGACGCGGGTGCGAATAGTCTGGAAGTTGATGTTGTTTGTTGAAGTGGAAACCATTACTCACCTCTTAATACAAGCTGAATAGCAGGCTATCCAGGCTATCCTCAGTTACATGCTTCACATTTGTAGTCAGTTGGTTGTACAGAATCTCCAGGTCGGAATGGACCGCGCCAAAGCTGAGAATGGCCTCAATCGCGCCATCATGGCGACTATGAGCGCCAGTTGTCCCGATGGGGTCAGTGCTAAATGCTAAGATTACCTTCTGCCAGGTATCAAGCAAAGTCGCGATCTGTGCATCTGTTAGCTCTATCGTTTGATTACTTGCTTGATTGTTAAAGATCTGTATTGTCAGGTCGATGATATCCTTACTCACGTTGATGATTTTTTTATTCACCAGGCTAATTAGCAGGGCAATAAAGAGAGAGTTCGTAATAGGTGATACTCCCATGCTTCCACTAGTTGTTGGGACCAGGGAGGTGTTCTGAACAGAAATGGAAGGATTCTCGAGCACTTTGCCGATCCACTCGTCCACGTGCTCGCGAGCGAGCAGGATCTCTCGATATCTGGTGCCGGGGTAGGTTTTTTGTTTCCTTATATAGGTGCCGACACTTTGTAATTCTTCAACGAGCGGCCTGGTTTGTTCCAGGTACATGCCTGTTGATATTGCCAACTCCTCTAAAGCGATTTCATTGGCAGGAGCTTGTTTTGTATGTGTGCTTACAAATTCCTCGTGTTTGTGTATAAGCGTATCCAATGGAGCAGTATCAGGTTTATTTTCTGTCTTCCAGGTACTATAAGCCTGGTGCACTTTTTCCATCAGACCTGTCAATTCACTATAAAGCTGACCAATGTCTTCCATAGCTTATCGCCTCCCTAACGTACGGTAAAAATTATCGGTAATCGCCTGGGGAGTAGCCAGGTGGTTATCAAGGGCGAAACGGGCGGCTCCGATCATAAAGCGTGCCGGAACCGCGCCAAGTGGCTGTCTCTCTGCCAACTGTCTCCCGGCCTGCTCGATTATCTGCATCTCACGTGGGCCAAACTTGAGCACCTGTGAAAGGCTTTTGTTCGCGAACTGACGGTAGGGCTGAAAAACCATCGTATCGACTGCCAGCTCACTGGCGCGGGTAAATGTTTCCATCACAGGACGCGGAATGTCATCTGGAGCCACGCGGGGATAAAGTCTTTGCCAGACGCGGCGCATGTTCTCCGCCATCTTTTCAAATCCCATCCTGCGTAGCAGAATCAGGCTAATCAGGACGCGCAGATAGGGAGTTGGATGTACTCCCTGAGGATTGAACTTGACCGTGCTGGCGGGCGCGCGTCCCACCACATCCATCAGTGACTCAACGGCGGCAGGTCCACCCAGCAGGAGAGCGAACATGTCTGCCATCATCTCCTTGTGCCAACGTGCCCAGATCTGCGCTACGGTTGGTGTGATACGACCCTCCGTTATCAGGCGCCGATAGATGTGCCCGGGCATCTCATCCCATAAACCCAGGTCGGCCTGGAGATTGTGTGAGACCTCATGCAGGACGCTGGAAAGCGCCCAAACATTATCCAGCCGATGCTGTGGAAGCATAATCAAAGGAAAGAGATTTTTATTGTATCGCAAACGCATCAGCGGCACGCCGCGCCGGTACGTTGAGGGCGAGAAGCCACTATTGGCATAGCTGAACGGCAGCAGACTGGGCGTTGGTTGAGCTGTGCCTATACTTATATAGAGATCTTCGTAGCAGTTGGCTGTGATGCGATCAACGGTGAGCAGACGTTCGCCAAAGCTCGAAAGACGCTGTACAAACAGATCAAAGTAGAAATCCCAGACACCCTCGACGTATAACACGCGATCGCTCGCGGCCTGCTTGCGTTCCAGCAAGGTTTGCAGACGGGCTGTTGTGGGCTCGCGTCTGGCGGCCTCAGTCGCGGCGGAGACCCAGCGTGTCATTTCATCCAGGTTGATTCGCAAGCTATCGATAAAGCGATTGACCGCTTTGATATGTGCCTCGCCAGGCGCAGCGGGACCTGTGCCGAACTCATTTTGCGTGAAAGGTCGCAGGGAATTGGCGTGGCGATTCAGGTTGATGCCCTGAATGGTCAGCCAGTTATCCAGCAGGCGCTGCTCGTTAGCAGGCGCTGCTACGGCTGCCCCATTCCTTTGCTCAGCCATCGCAGGCCCTGAAAATGATATTGCCATCATGTGCTACTCCGTGGAACCTTCAACTTATTGAGCATCTGTGTTTCATTTCCTACAGTGCGACGCGCTGGCGGCGTGGTAAAGGTCGCAGAGGCAGACTGCCGCGCTGGCGGTTCATGCGAGTGGCCCGCATCTGCATGGCTATATTGCGGCGGGCAGCCCGCCGAGTCCGCTGTGGATTAGACATAAGTCGTTTGGTTGCGATAGACATCGCGCGGATCGCCGTTGGTGTCGTGATGCGCTGTGACTGCCCGAGGAGGCGTAGAATCGCAATTGTGTTACGATGAATAGCAGGCAACAGTCGTAGAAGTTGACGACCGCCGCGACCCTGGCGGCGAAGCGTTCTGACCAGGCGTGCATTCGCTTGTACCAGCACCGGCGTGACTGGAAGCAACGTATGTTGCGCGCGCATAACGCGCATGGTCAGGGGCAGAGATGCCGAGACCATTGCTTCGGCCTCATCTTCGCTTTCAGCTTCGGCTGCGTTTGCTGCCATCAGCTCGGCCATAAGTGCTTCTTGTACCTCGGGGTGTTCCGCTTCGCCTTCCTGAGCAAGCATACTGAGCAAGTGGTTTTCCATTTCCGCCACCTCCATTTCCGCCTCGCTTACCAATGAACCGACCAGTTTGCCAGCGAGCGGACCCGCAATTGCACCTACTCCAGGGATCATGCTACCCAGTGCACGAGCGGCTATCGGGGCTAACCTGCGTGCCAGTGGCCCAACAAATTTACCGAAGCGGCGAGCAACCTTCTTTACGCGGTTGACAAGGCCGCGAAGTTTACCAAAGAAAGGATCGGCCTCAAATTCACCCTCGCCCAGACCGAGTGCGCCCAGGATCTGCCCAATTTCGTACTCTTCCTCCGGGTTGTTGAAGTGGCTGGCCTCGTCCTCAAACTCATCTTCCATCTCATGCCCGATTTCCTCGCCACCACCGCCGAAAAGTCCACCGATGCCGCGCATGATATTGCCAAGTAGCTCGTTTTCTTCCTCAAACTCAGGAGAGTTGTAGTGACTGGATTCAGGAACGTTGTAAGGATGACCCTCGTGAACCTCCCACTCGTCCTCAAATTCGGGACTGTTATACGGATTGTTGTAAGGATGGCCTTCGTGAACCTCCCATTCGTCCTCAAATTCAGGAGAGTTGAAATGGCTGGATTCAGGAACGTTGTAGTGATGGCCCTCGTGGATCTCCCATTCGTCCTCAAATTCGGGAGAGTTGTAGTGACTGGATTCAGGAACGTTGTAAGGATGGCCTTCGTGGACCTCCCACTCGTCCTCAAACTCAGGACTGTTATACGGATTGTTGTAATGAACTGCCTCATGAGCAGCAGGAGCTTCGAACAATGCCATAGTGAAACCTCACTCTTCATTTAAACTGTACGTCGTCTTGGGCGAGCTCCCGGTAGGCCTGTGGGGCCAGTCCGATAGGTTGGTCTCCTGACCATGCCTGGTGTACGAACCATGTTTGGTCTTCGGACCATACCTGGGGTGCTGACCATGCCTGGTCTTCTAATCATGCCTGGTCTCCGGACCATACCCGGTCTCCCGCCTACGCCTGGCCTTGGGGTATAGGTTGGGCTGGGCGCAACAGTCGTACGGCGAATCTGCATATTGCGTACAAGTGCGCGACGGCAGATATGTGGAGAGGTCAGGACGCGGGCGGCATGATCTGTCATTACCTTAGCGGCCAGGGTAGGAGTGACAGTCTGGCCTGTGCGCTGAATATTACGAATAGTGTTGAGCGCATGGCGTTGTATGGTGGGGACTGTGCTAATCAACTGGCGGGCCGGCCTGCCCTGACGATGCAGGTTTAGCACCAGGCGAGCGTTGACTCTGATTAAAGTGGGAGTCAGGTGGCGCATTGTCACCCTGCCCCCCATGACGCGGACAGAGATGGGAAGTGCTGCTCCGATCAGGGCCTGGGCCTCGCTTTCGCTCTCGGTGTGAGCCGCTTCCGCCGCCAACACCTCGCTGAGCGCGGCCTGATGTGCCATTTCGTGTCCAGCTATCTCGGTCTCAAATTCGTTGGCTCCGAACAGGTGCGCTTCATGTGATGCCGTTTCCATTTCACCTTGTGCGAAGAGGCGACCCAACTGGTGAAAGAGTGCGGAAATTTGCCGGGATCTACTACCCATGGCAACGGGACGGCCCCCGCTCTGCTGGGGGCTGCGTCGTCCACGCCCCATGCGTCGAAACAGGTTTCGTCCAAATCGGATGGCGTGCGGCAGCAACTTGGTAGCAGCTTTGGCTATAATCGGGATGAAGCGATCTGCTTCGTCCTCAAACTCGGGAGAATTGTAGTGGCTGGATTCAGGAATGTTGTAGGGATGGCCTTCGTGAACCTCCCATTCGTCCTCAAATTCGGGATTGTTATAAGGGTTGTTGTAGGGATGGCCTTCATGAACCTCCCATTCGTTCTCGAATTCGGGAGAGTTGTAGTGGCTGGATTCAGGAACGTTGTAAGGAT
>DASSXK010000227.1:0-2440 GCA_035703945.1 Ktedonobacteraceae bacterium
GGCCAACGGGCGCATCGCGTACCGCTTTCATGCTCGCGATCTCAATCTGGTCATGGGACCGGCAGCGCACGGACGTTCCGCGCGCTTTCGCGTCTTCATCGATAGACAGGCACCGGGCGCTGCTCATGGAAGTGATCGGGCCGGTCAGTCAGAACTAGCAATGGCAAGCTAAAGCAGGGGCAGGCTATGATCTGGCGTCCTTTACGATTGATTGGCAGACCCAGCAGGCTCTCTGTCCGGAGGGCAAAGTGAGCGTGAAATGGACTCCGCGTACCGATCAGTATGGACACCCCAACGTTGCCATTTGTTTTGGTTTTCACGACTGCTGGCAGTGTCCCGCCCGTCCTCTTTGTACCCGCTCGGCTACAGCCCCCAGAATCTTGGCGGTACGCACGCAAGCCGAATGTGAGGTCTTGCAGAGTGCTCGCCAGTTTCAACAAACCCAAGCGTTTCGAGCAAGGTATGGCCAGGGCTCAGGGATTGAGGGAACCCATTCCCAAGCGGTGAGATCCCTCGGTTTGCGCCGCACCCGTGATTTCGGCTTGCCCAAAACAGCTCTCTCCCATCTGTTGACGGCTGCAGCCATCAATCTGATCCGCCTGGACGCTTTTCTAGAAGGGAAACAGACGGCGAAAACGCGGGTCTCGTGCTTCGCCGCTTTGGCCCCTGCTGATCTTGCTAGCTAGGTAGGTCTACCTCTGCCACTATTCCTGATTGGCTGGGAGGCTGCCAGCGGCCTCTCTCGCAATCCAATGGATGTCTACTTCTGGCTGGTTGAGAGCTTCGCCGGTCTCAGTGGTCTCTATTGGCTGGGTACTTATGCCCTGAAATTCCTTCAAGCCTATCGCCGAGGCGGTTGGACCACCGTCGAGTAAGCCGTGACCAGGGCTTGTCAGTTCCAGGATTAATGCGCTGGTTGCGTTCAATTAGCCTACAAAAAGGAGGCCAAAGGGCTTGACATTGGATTATACATAATGTATGAGTTAATCGGTACCTACGATGTGCTCCCTTTCTGCAATCTGGATAGGCAAATGGCCCGGCGCGGGTCGGAATTTCACTTTGCCCATTTTAGAAAATTGGAGTGTTGATTGCTATAGGTTACGTGATTGCCTTCCGTACTTCGAGAGAGTGACGGCTAATAGGGAGCACCATGGGCGTTGGCGGGAGAGGGCAGAAAGAAGAGCGGCAAACCGGAGCCGCAACAGATCAATGTATGGACCCGATAGCCGCCTAAGAGCGGATAGGGATGTTGAGCAGGCGCGTGACCGAAGGCGGCATCGGGATCAGCCCGGTGCCAAGCAAGGAGAGGAGCACTGTCGATAATCAGATCGCGGGCACCAATCAGCCGACCTTCTATCACGACCAAAATGGCTCCTGGATCAATTCCAGAGGCTTGCAGTCGCTTTTGAAACTGTTCAAAGCCCCCTGCTGTTTGCTCAAATGGTTTCAACGCACGCTTGGGTTTGGCCCCTGAGGCCAAAGAAGCTGCAGTAAAACTCCGATAGGCGATATCAACTCCAATAAACAGATGATAAACAGGCTTCTTCTGTCGCTGATCCATGGCATGCTCCTTCGCACCAAGCTGTTCTCCATTGATGATTTCGGCTTCCATGGGCATTAGCACTCTTCTTTCGTGATGCGTGGTCAGAGCCACTTGATACCGTCCAGGATGGCTGGCTGCGCCATCTGTGGAAGGGACCCTATCTCGCGCAGGCGGTCGAGCCGCAGCGCCAAAATCGATCTCACTTCCACTCAGGTGCTGGCTGTTCAATTAGACGAGAGCCTTACTTATCTGAAAACACAACAATTCGCTCAGGAATGGGATGGCCTCCTATATAGGGAAGCAGCGGCTAAAGGCTTGCAGCAGGCGTGGCGAGCCTTTCATGCGCAGCTTTCTGCGGATGATCGCCCTGACCACATTTGTCTGTTTCGCCAGGATACGAAGCCACGTCTCACTATCTACGGTGATAGCGATATCTGGCGTGCCGATATGATCATTCTGTACCTGGATCGTCCTGTCTTTAATGATGATCGTGGCTTTGCGCTGCACATTGCCCGTGAAGGCGAAATGATAGGTCGCATTCAGCCCTTTCGACTGCTCGCGCTGAAAGACCAGGGAAAGGCCGGAGAGAAAGCCGTCAATGGATTGTGATCGCAGACCCGATCCGATGCGCCTGACCGTCTTATGCGGAAAGCGGCGTGCCACAAATTCTTCTGCGTCCGAATGAGTGGCGACATAGATCGGCTCTTCCTTGTTCTGGAGTGGGCGAACCACATCTGTGAGATAGCCTTTGCGGTTCGTCAGGAAGGGACCAATAACGTCCTCGCCAGCGGGACAGACAGCCATGCAGTAGGCTGACTTGTAGTTTGCCTTAAACGAAAGGCTTTGCCACATCGACGCTGATTCAGAGGGCGTCACGCGAGCGCGATACTCCTCCAC
>DASSXK010000272.1:0-6275 GCA_035703945.1 Ktedonobacteraceae bacterium
AAGATCATTGATTATCAGCGGCATAAAGGGCTGATTAGCTGGCTCCCATTGATACAAGCATATGAGTTGGAAGATGCTCATTTGACGCCTGAAGCCTCTCTAGACAAGCAAGAAGAGTATACACAGCTTTACCAGGCACTCCAACGACTTTCGACAGCCCAACAAGAACTGATTCTGTTGCGCTATGGACATGAGCTACGTTTCAGCGAGATTGCAGAGATACTGGAGAGGCCCGAGGGAACCATACGCAAAATGCTCACGCGTACTCTGCGTCAATTGCGGAAATACTATGAGCAGCGAGAAAGGTAAGGAGCGATGAAACCTTTTGAGGATAGCATACCGGAAGAGCAGAAAGAGAAACTGGTAGAGTTACTTCGAGATGCATATCGCCAGGATCAGATGCTTTTTGAACGTGAGCACCAGGCCTCTCTTGCCCGTGTAGCAGAACGTCTGGCTCGACTGGACGAGGACGAAACGCCATACATTGTCAGTTTGCCAAAATCAGTGAGTGGATCGTCCTGGTTCGATCCGCAAAGTAAAAGGGTCCGAAGCAAGGGGCGTATGCGCTTGATAAGCGTCCTGGCAGCCGTGCTTGTCGTAGGAATATTGGTGAGCAGTGCTGCTCTGATTTTTACGCAATATGTGAACTCTCCGGCAGGGCTATCTTATACACCACGTCCAGGCAAGTTGATACCGATGGCTGCCCCAGTGGTTGTGAAGCGGGGCGGGCTGGAGATGTCGATGCAAGTGACACAGGGGCCCTACTTTTTGGGAGAGTTGCTAGCCGTAGATTTGTCGCTTACCAACCATACACATTCAGCAATAAAACTATTTGGAAATGATGATAGTTTTAAACCACAGCAAGGGAAAAGTAATAATTCTATTGAATCTCCCTGTAGTTCTTTTTCTTTGCATCCGGAACAAACAGGAGGTATTGGTCCTTATTACACCCTTTATAAGGAAACAGTGCCTTTTGTATTTGCCTGTAGTGAAATCGGAAATGGGCCAACTTTCGTTGTGGGACAAACGATTGTTGATCATTTCTACGTCCTTTGACAAGTAGCGGTGAGATCACCCTGACTGGCACAGCACTTTTTGCTTATACACCGTATTTTACTGATCCGTTAAAGGGGCATTTGCCAACGCTGCATATATATGTCGCGTCGCAGGTACCCGCCGATCGCCAGTTCTTGCTTCAATCGCAAGGTTCTAATGTCCTTATTTATGCACCCACACATATTCAACTGGTTGCTCGGACATATCTTCTCTGTAAGACCTCTCCTAAAGATCGTGGTTTGCCAGGTGGAGATGACTACTGGAACGCATTTACAACGAATACACTACAAAGGCCAGCATGTCCAACGACTAGTTGGTGGTCAGCCACAGATGGGAAGGAAGAAAGCACGCATTGGACAAGCATTCAGTGGAAATATGCAGTAGGGGCTGTAGGATATGCTGTTGCCCAGGGGGAATCTACTGATATATCCAGCAATGAGCCATAAGTATCCCGATTCAGTCGAGAGTGGTGCAAGACTCAGATCATTGAGGGCGCTGCCCTCAAGCTCCTGCCAGGGAAGCTGCGCCTCCCTGGACCCACATTTAAATTAGACGGGGTGTAAGGGACGAAGTTCCCTGCCAGGGTGTCGGGACAGCGTCCCGACAAAAGACAAAACCTACCTCTTGCTTAATGGGTCAAGCATTCGTTAGGATATTGAGAGAAGACAGATTCAAGATAATTTGCTATTATACATTTTGTCAGCACTCGATGAAGTGCGTTAGCAAATTGAAGGAAAATGAATGAAGACTCATAGCATATTAAAAATCCTGGCCGTAATCACTGTCATCGGGGCCTATATAATGATCGTGCTGGGTGTGCTCGTAACCACCTCCGGCTCAGGTCGGGGCTGTGGCAACTCCTGGCCGTTTTGTCACGGACAGATTATTCCCGGCACGCTGACAATCAATGGCGTGATTGAATATGGTCATCGCATCATGTCCAGCGCCGATGGCTTCCTGGTGGTCGTGACATCGGTCTGGGCCTGGATTGCGTTCCGTAAAGATACAAAAATTAAAGTATTTGCAGCCCTCAGTATTCTCTTTATTTTGCTCCAGGGGGCCCTGGGAGCGCTTACCGTCGTCTTCGAAGGCACATTTGCCTTGAGCTGGCTGCTTTCAATCCACTTTGGACTTTCTCTGATCGCTCTCGCGGGCGTTGCGCTGCTTGCCGTACGTATCTTCCAGATGAGCGGCAAAAATGCTGGTGAGCCCCTCACTACCGGTCCGATTGCACCCTGGTTGCAGCTTTCGGCCTGGGGATTGGCCCTGATGACCTATGTCGTCGTCTACTCTGGTGCCTTTGTGGAACATACCGGGGCGGTGATCGGTTGTGGTCAGCAGTTACCAGGCTGTAATGGAAACTTCCTGCCTGGTTTCTCCTCACTGGCGGGGATTCAGCTTATGCATCGGTACCTGGCGATGATCGTCTGGTTGGGCATGTTGGGTTTCCTGGTAGCGATGATTCGACGGTACAAGGATCGCAAGGACCTCGTGAATGGGGCGATCTGGGCGTTTGCGCTTATCACCTTGCAGGCGATCAGCGGCGCGTTTAACGTGCTGACCTCCGGACAGATGCTGGCTTCGCTTGTTCATGCGACCCTGATTTCTATCTACTTCTCGATCCTCTGTTACCTCTGTGTGCAGATTGGCTGGCCCCGTAAGCAGCGAACAGCAGTCCTACAGGGCGAGAGCAAGCAAGCGGAGTTGGAGACAGTTCCCTCGGAGAACAGCGTCCTCTCTTAACCAATAAGTTAGAAGATTCCTATTCAAATGAACCCGGCTTGCTTGAGCGTCTTTGCTTGAGCAAGCTGGTTTTGCGTTTGGCCTCAACTCGCCGGACGCGGCTGGCTTTTGTGGGACGTGTTGGCCTGCGTGGGATTACGACGCGTTGGAGATCCTCCAGCCGTCCTGCCAATCGTTCATAGGCGGCATCGCGGTTGGCGGTTTGTGAACGACGTTCGGTTGCCGTCACGACGATTCCTGTAGGTTTGTGGGTCAGGCGCACGCCGGTTTCAACCTTATTGCGGTGCTGGCCGCCGGGTCCGCTGGCGATAAAAAAATCCACCTCGCTATCGCGCTCCAACGACTCACGATCGGTGGGAAAGTGTTCAGTCATTTCCTCGGTGAACCAATCCTTTTACTTTTTCCCTCACTATATCACATCCACGCTTGAGGGACGATGAGGGCGCTGCCCTCAAACTCCCGCCAGGGAAGCTGCGCCTCCCTGGACCCACATTTAAACTAAAAGAGGTGCAGGAGACGAAGTTTCCTGCCGGGGTCCGGGGCCGGCCCCCTCCTCGCTTCGCCTCAGGCCGACTGAATAGAGGAATCTTATGCGGCTAGGAGATCGGCGTCATTTGACCCAGCCCTCCCAGGGAGGTTATGTTGGGGATGATTTCACTGGGGCGTCCGAGCAGATAGCCCTGGACTCCCTGCACGCCTAGCTGCCGCGCAAAATCAAACATCTCAACGTTCTCGATGCCTTCGGCAATTACAAACGCGGAGGTCTCAAGGGCAATCGCACTAATGCCAGAGAGGACCCCACGAGCCGCCTTATCCGTGAGACCATTAGCCACCACCGCCCGGTCGATCTTCACGTAATCAACTGGTAACCGACTCAGCACTTCCAGTCCAGCATTGCCAGCGCCAGCATCATCGAGAGCCAGCCCAAACCCCAGGCTTCGCAGGCGCTTGGCCTCGCGCACGATAACATCTGGTTTTGCCATCAAGCGTTCTGTGATTTCCAGTACCACCCGTTCAGGAGTGAGTCCAGCATTTTTAACCGCTTGCACCAGCGCTGTCCCTGCCAGCAGGTCATGGCCGAGCGTCTGGGGAGAAAGGTTAATAAATAGTAGCCCGGCCGGTCGCAGCTCGGCGACGCGAGTTAGAATAGCACGTAAACAGACTTTATCCAGATCGGGGGCATATCCAAGCTGCTCGGCAATGTCAAACGCCTCCTGCGGACCGGAAAAGCCGTATTCGGAGGACGGGCGCGTGAGCGCCTCAAATGCCAGCAGATGCCCGCGCTTGAGATCCCAGATTGGCTGAAACGCAACCGCCACCTGTCCTTCGGCCAGCAACCGCTGCATGGCCCGGGCCTTGGTTGCTGGAATGCGTGAAGTGCTCGACTGGGCATCTTCAAAGGTCGTTACTTGATTGCGGCCACGCCGTTTGGCTTCATAGAGAGCCAGATCGGCTTTCTCTTGTAACTCCTGCACTTTGCTGACCTCTGACATACTATGCGCAATCCCGATGCTCAAGGTAGCACCAAATAGCCGACGAGGTGCCTCATGACATAGGTACTCTAGCGCTTCTGTCGCCTCCGTGAGGGAGGTACGGGGCAATACCAGACCGAACTCATCGCCACCCAGACGGTAAGGGGCCGCATCGGCAGAGACTTCGCGCAGGAGCATGCCCAATCCACTCAGCACCCGATCACCCTGTGCATGCCCATGTGTGTCGTTGATGAGTTTGAACTCATCCACATCGATCAGGGCCAGGACGAGCGTTTCATTCTGCTGGCGCGCCTTATCCAGGGCGCGAGGGACCTCCTCCTGATAGGCACGATGGTTGCCTAAGGTGGTCAGGTTATCAATCAGGGCCGCCCGTTCAAGCTGGGCAAGTTGGAAGCGAGCAGACTGGTCCAACTTGCGTTGATAGGAAAGCAATTTCCAGAAGAATACAAGCAGCAGAATGCTCATCGCACAGACAATGCTGGTAGAGAGAATTGTCAGGTACTGAACCTGTCTGAGGGCTACCAGGCTGCTGGTGACCTGGTCTGCGTTTGCTTGCGCATCTTCATCCGCCTGCTGCGTCATGAGTCCGTACACAGGATCAACTTCCGTGGAATCAATGGATTGTGCTAGCTTCGTATCACCCGAGTTAATCGCGTTAAATAACCTGTTAACGGCAAGCTCATAGCGCTTCTGTTCAACGATTATCTGATCTGAATGTGTCAAATTACTTGCCTGGTCAACCTGCTGGAGGGTCGTAATCAGTTGAGCTGCTGTCGTGTTGTATTGTGCCCGGACAACAGGATTCGGCTGAACATGATATTGCCACTCAAGCGACTCCTCTGTTTTGATAAGATAGTGGGCTTGATCATATAGATCATTGATGTGGGCTGCTTCGTTAGCCTGATTAATCGCATTCAGTGTGGTGATTGCGGCATAAATGATATACGTGGTCAAGACAAGCAGAACCACTCCCAGGCCAAAAAAGGCCAGGCGGCTTCGATAAGATGTCCTGTGCATGAGTAGTCGCTCCTGCCTCTTCTTCAGTAGGGACTAATACATTCAACAAAGAGCTATTTCCCTGGAAGATCGGCAGAGATGCACAAACCCATCACCCCCCAAAAGTCCTCTGCTCATGTCCGCACATCATGTCATCAGGTTAAGTTTTGGCCAGACTTACCCGGCCTCCAGTCGAGGACTAAAAGCCAGAGGTGCAGGAGGCGAAGTTTCCTGCCGGGGACCGGAGCTGGCCCTGGCGTACCACTCGTCGCTTCGTCTCCCGCTGCTCGCCTTAGGCTGTCTGAATACTAGCGGCGTCCTGCAAGCCCAGCTCTTGCGTGGATTGCTGGCGCATCTGGAATTTCATGATTTTTCCGGTAACGGTCATCGGGTAGGAGTCTACAAATTTGATATAGCGAGGAATCTTGTAATGCGCAATCTGCCCCTTACAGTAATCCTTCAGCTCTTCCTCGGTCAGTGTCTCACCGGCTTTCACCTGGACCCAGGCAGCGATCTCCTCGCCATACCGTGCATCGGGCACGCCAATCACCTGCACATCGCTGACCTTGGGGTGCGTGTACAGATATTCTTCGATCTCGCGTGGGTAGACATTCTCGCCACCGCGAATAATCATATCCTTGATCCGACCGACAATGTTGAGATAGCCTTCGGCATCCATCGTCGCCAGGTCGCCGGTATGCATCCAGCGAGCCTGGTCGATTGCGCCCGTTGTCGCCTCGGGATTATTCCAGTAGCCCAGCATGACGCTGTAACCACGGGTACAAAGCTCGCCGGGCTGTCCCAGCGGAACCACCTGGCCGTTGGTGGAATCGACAATCTTGACTTCCAGGTGAGGCGAGACCATTCCAACCGTCCCGACGCGTTTGTCGAAGGGGGCATCGATCCGCGTCTGGGTGGAGACCGGGCTGGTCTCGGTCATCCCATAACAGATCTCGACGTCCGACATATGCATGCGACTGATGACCT
>DASSXK010000306.1:0-7402 GCA_035703945.1 Ktedonobacteraceae bacterium
TCCTAATCGTGTTCATATTCTGGAGCAGGTCACTGAAGGAACTGTCATCTTTACCGCTCACGGTGTTGCTCCCGAAGTGAAGCAGCGTGCCCAGGAGCGTGGACTCTATTGTATCGATGCGACCTGTCCCGATGTCACCAAAACCCATGACCTGGTCAATGATCTGGTTTCTATCGGATACCATATCATCTATATTGGTAAAAAGGGCCATCCCGAGCCCGAAGGCGTGGTTGGGGAAGCTCCCGGCCATGTCAGCCTTGTGGAAACTGAGGCCGATGTAGATGCGCTTCAGCTCTCACCAGAACAGGAAAAGAAGCTGGCCGTCTCGACTCAGACAACCCTCTCACAATGGGATACCCGCCGCGTGATCCTCCATATCAAGGATCGTTATCCCCAGGCAGAGGTTCACGTCGATATCTGCATGGCGACTCAAACTCGGCAGGAGGCGGTAGCGGAGCAGGCGAAGGGCGCGGACCTGACGGTTGTGGTTGGTGATCCTCGTAGCAATAATTCAAATCGTTTGGTCCAGGTCTCAGAAGAGCTGGCGGGCGTACCCGCTGTCCGGATCGAGGATCTTTCACAGTTGAAAACCGAGTGGTTGCAGGGTAAGAAACGGATCGCTGTGACCGCTGGTGCTTCGACTCCCAGTCAGTTGACGCGAGCAGTCATCCAGTTTATTGAAAAATATGATGGCGCAGAGGCGCTCAGTGTAGAACAAAAGTAAGCACACTTCCGGGCAGACTCAAGGGAGCTCGTGTAGAAGTTGATTATATGGAACTGAGAAGTTACTTCTCAGTTCCTTTTTTGATGATCGACCTGATTGAGGAAGGAAGGGAGATGAGATGGCTCAGGTAGAACTATCCGCGATAGGCTTCGACGATTTGAAGTGCTTGTTTGCGTTCCCCCAGATTGGTCAGGGTCAGGATCTGCTGAAAAATTGCGTGTCGGAGCAAATTTCTGGCAAGTTCAGTGTCAGCATTATCAGTTGGGAGCGCCTCTAGCTTGCGCAACTTGATGGCGAAAAGGGCCAGGCGGAGCATTTCAAAGCGGCTGATCTGTTCTCTCGTACCAAGTTCGACGCTGACGGGGATGGCGTCAATATAGTCTGCAATCTCGTCTCGATCGCTCCTTTTATTGATATTGGCATCACCAGATGTGCCGTTTTTATGAAAATTTGCCATATGGTTTTTACTCCTGTTAAAAGGTAGAGAAGATTCACTACGTTGTGAAACATAGGGCTGCCATCGTTATGTCGGCGCTTTTTTTCTGGACAATGCTCCTGAATCTATGAAGGAGTCAGATTTATACATAAGCATGTAAGGTTTTTTTATTTCATAAAATGAAAATTGTTTACATATAAGCAACGCCCAACAGGGTATACAATCAGGAGAAGACCGAGGAAACGAGCTCCGCATGGCATTTCGCTACTCGCTTGCAGTTAGAAGTATACTGCCTGGATGTCATAAATATGAGATCAATTAGTATCATGAAAATGATTCTTTGGTATCATACTTCAGAAGAGGAAAAAGATTGCTCAGCCCTGTCTATGCTTGAGGCTGAGCAATCGATGAGGCCGGATTATTGAGGTCCAAGCAACGTATGGCGGATCAGCATCAGGTGTGTAAGGGGACCCAGCCCACCTGGAACGGGAGTTAAGAACGAGGCAACCTGGCGAACGCTTTCAAAGTCTACATCGCCAAAAACCCTGCCATCAAGAGTATTGATACCAGCATCCAAAACCACGGCCCCAGGCTTGACCATATCGGCGGTGAGGCTTTTGGGGCGGCCAGTGCTGACTACCAGGATATCGGCCGTGCGTGTAATTGAAGCCAGATCACGGGTTTGGGAGTGGCAGATAGTAACGGTGGCATCTTTTTGCATCAACATAAGTGCGATTGGTTTACCGCCGACATTACTCCGTCCAACGATGACCGCGTTTTGTCCTGCGATAGGAATACCAGCGGTTTGCAGAACGGCGAGTACGGCATCCGCAGTGGAAGGGATGAAACTGGGAAAACCCAGCACAAGATTTCCCGCATTGCGTGAGCCTAGCCCATCTACATCCTTCTCCGGGCGTAAAACGTCGGTGACAATGCGTTGGTGGATATGTGAGGGCAGTGGCAAGATGAGCACGACCCCATCTGTGTTTATCTCATCGTTCAATCTGGCCACTTCTGCACGTAGTTCGTTCTCCTCAATTTCGAAGGGATACGTCATTGTAGTACAGCCCAGGCCGAATTTACGGCAAGCCTGAACGAGTTGGCGGCTATAGAGTTCTGCCGCGTTATCCTGCCCAACCAGCAACTGGGCCAGGCGGGCAGAGCGCTGATGCTGCTTGCGGAAAGCCGCCGCTTCGTCCTGTAACTGTGTCGTCATTTGCTTTATCAACGGTGTGCTATCGAATATGATTGCTGTCATACTTGCCTGCTTATTCTCACTAGTCGCACGTTAACTGAACATATAGTATCATAAGGAACATTGTGGGCAGGGACATGATCTGATAACCTCCTTGTTTTTGTATTGTGTCTGCCCCTTGTGGGGGATAGATTGGTAATGAGAGTGGAAATGAGCTACAATGCCCTATGAAGGATATGACATAATGATACCTCTTGGGACGCATCGAGTAATCGAGTAGCTCACTCCCCTATGTGACCATTCAGTACCATTGTTATGGAGAAAAGAGGATTTCTGTGGCTAGCGATTGTTCTTTTGATATAGTTTCCCAGTATGACGAACAAGAACTGGTGAACGCGATTGATCAGACGCGTCGTGACGTCTCGACCCGTTTTGATCTCAAAGATACGAAAACTGACATTGTACACTCTAAAGATACTATTACAATCACAACCGACAGTGAGATGTCACTGAAAAGCGTGCGTGATATTCTTGAAACAAAAGCGATCCGGCGAAATCTTTCGCTCAAGATCTTTAAACCTGGCAAGGAAGAGCCGGCGGCTGGTAGCCGGGTACGCCAGGTGATAGAACTTCAGCAGGGACTCAAACAGGAGTTGGCAAAAGAGATCAGTAAGTTTATTCGCGATACACATCCCAAAACAAAGCCTCAAATTCAAGGCGATGCCATTCGCGTCGTTGCCAAGAGTCGTGATGACCTCCAGTCAGTCATTGCTACTTTAAAGCAGAAAGATTATCCCGTTCCCCTGGACTTTATCAACTACCGTAACTAAAAGCAGAGGAATGGCGATAAAGGGGGTTCTCAGGGGCTTCGCCCCTGAGCGGGGTGTGGGGTTTCCCCACCCACCCTCTTCTCCCCCCGGAGGGGGGTATAGGCTAAGCCCTTTTACCTGTCAGCGAGCGGCCTGGAAAGTACATTAGTACCATATTAGAGTTTGAACAGTGATTTTGTTGTAACCTAGCTGTAACTAGGCTCAACTCAAAAGGCCCGGAATGGGCTGCCTATCTCCTGAATGAAAATGCGGTAGATTAGTATTGAGAAAGTGAACCTTCATGGCTGGGAACAAAGAACTCTTCAGTACCGCAATGAATGCCGCTGACCGTTACCGCTGGGAGAGTCAGTGGGAAGAAGCTGCGCGAGAGTACAAGCGAGCCTTAGCAGAGTTCCCAGAAGATGTAATGGCACGCGGTGGCCTGGGCTTCTGTTATATGCAGACCAAGCAGTGGCACCAGGCCCTGGCAGAGTATGAATATATTCTGAATCGGGACCCGAGTAATATCATCGCTTTAAGCAAAACCGCCGAGCTCTATGTTATCCTTGCTCAGCGAGAAGATGCCTATAAAGCGTACCTTCATCTCGCGGGTCTTTACTCACAAGCAGGCCAGGGATCACGCGCCGAGGCAGCGTGGCAGAAAGCAGTTCAGCTATCGCCTGATAGCCCTGAACCCCTTGAGCGTCTGGCTGAATACTACTTTGGAAAAAAAGATATTGGCTTAATGATCCAGGCACGCCTGGCGACTGCGCAAGCCCACCTGACACAAAATAATCTGGTTTCAGCCCGTGTACATTGCGAAGAAGTTTTGCGGGCCGATGGAAACAATATTCAAGCACAACAACTACTGAAACAAATAACAGCGATGGGACAGATGCACCCACCAGGCTTGCAGCAATCGGAAGCAAGTCAGTCATTTTCTGCCACTCTGGATTCACTGAGAGGCTCGCCGATACAAGCAGGCGGTCCAGTAAGTCCGATGGCTTTCACAGGCAGCCCGACGACCTCAACTGGTCGTTCAGGCAACATAAGCGGAGGTAATACTGGCATCATGGGTAACATGGGTATGGGTAATTCAGGAAATTTCGGAGGGGGCGGGAATCCCGGGCAGAATCCTGCCATGGCAGGTGGCCCTGGAGGGGGCGGCATGGGGCAGGCCCCTCGTAAGCGTATCACTGCCAATCAGGTAACAGGGGTATTAAGGCAGGCTCAAACCTTTCAAACCCAGGGTCGCTTTAATGATGCTATCGACCTCTGTGAGCAGATCCTGGAAAGTGGCTTTGATCGACCGGACGCCCGCTATTTTCTTGGCTGGCTTTATCAGGAGCAGCAGCGCTGGGACGATGCGATTCGTCAGTTCCAGATGCTCTTGAATGATCCGGATTATGCGCTTTCTTGCTACTATGCGCTGGGTCAATGCTACCGGGCGCGGGGCGATTTGAGAACTGCAACGGTCCATTTTGATGAAGCGGTTGACCGCGTCAATCTGGATGCCCTGACACTTGAAGAATCTGACCAGCTTGTTCAGTTGTGTCAGGAAGCGGCTGATGCTCATCGTCAGTTAGGTGAGCAGGATCAAGCTCTGACTGTTTATAACGCGTTGCTTGGTTTCTTGCGAAGTCGGGGCTGGAACGATAAAGTGACCCAGGTTGAGGGGATGTTGCAGCAGATGCAGAATTCTCCTGCTCCCCAATCGGGTGCGTTACAGAATCCTGGGATGCCATCTCAGGATCTTCCCGAAGCCCCAACAATGGCTTTCAATGCGAATAGCATTCCACCTGCACCTCAGCAGCAGCAACAATATGGGATGCCGCCGCAGCAACAGCAACAGCAACAACCGTATGGGATGCAGCAGCAACAGCAGCCACCATCGGCACCATTGCCTCCTCCTGCACAGCAGGCAGGCCAGGTAAATCCAATTTCATCGGTTGGTGAGCTGCCAGATTGGCTGACAGGTATTCTGAATGATGACAAGGGGCCAGTGGTCAATAAACCTGTTCCTCCGGCAGTCCCGGCACCTCAGCAGCCTTCGTTCTTGAACGAACAGCCAATAGAGCAGGCACCGCCGCCGATGTCTGCCCAACAGTCTCCTGCTGCGTCATGGCTTGTGGATAATGCGCCGGGATCGCCTCAGCAGACCCCTGATCCATTGGCTCAGCTCCAGCAGGCACAGCCATTTAATTCGGGTCCAATGCCGCCTGTTTCACAACAGGCTTCTGGACAATTGATGCAGCAGCCCCAGCAGCCAAATATATCGGGACAGTTAACACAGGCGCAGCAACAGATGCCACCTGTAACGCCTATGGAGACTGGAACGAAGGAGCCGACCACTCCATTGCCTGGCGCGAGTCCACTGGCAAGAGCTAAGAATGACATCCCTGATGGAGCATTCATGGATTTCCTGAATCCAGTTGCTCCAACCTCAGGACAGGCAAACAATGCTGGTCAGCAAAAAACAGGAGAGGATCTGCTCAGCCAGATGGCGGGCCAGAGCGGACCACTACGTAACGCCGCTGAGGCTGTCCTGACAAGCACAGCTTCGCTTCCCGAACCTACACGCAGCCAGGTTGTCCAGGCAATGCGTGATATTCAGCAATACATCAACCATGGTCTGTTGATTCAGGCAACTGAAGCATGTTTGCGGGTAATCGATATGGCCCCGCAATATGTTGATGTACACCAGATTCTGTGTGAGATCTATGTTCGCCAGGGCAAGATTGAGCAGGCCATCACCAAGTACGCAATCCTGGTAGATACGTTTATGATGAACGGGCGCACGGACGATGCCGCCGCGACCTATCGACGTATCTTGCAGCTTGAGCCAAGCAACCTAACCTATCGAATGCGCCTGATTAGCCTGCTTGCGTCACAAGGGAATAAAGAAGAGCTGCTGCGAGAGCGGACCCTGGCGGCCGAATCCTATCTACGCCTGGGATATACTGATCGCGCCCTTTACGAGCTTGAAGAGGCTCTTAAAGAGTCCCCGACCAGCGTTCCGACGCGTCTCAATTACGCGCTGGCGCTGCAAAAGCTTGGCCGCAATCAGCAAGCCGTCGTGGAGTATCAGCGGGTCTTGCAAGTTGATCCGCGTAACCTTGTTGCGTTGATTCGCTGGCATATTGCGATGGTCACATCTCTGAACGCTTCACGCACAAATGCCCTTGAAGTGTTGAGCCGGATTCGCTGGCAGCTTCGTGGTGAAGGCCAGCGAAACTCTGATATGATTATACGTGAGTATAATCAGGCCGCTGATATGTATCCCAATAATGCTGATATTCAGTTTGCCCTCGGACAAATTTATCAGCAGGCTGGTTCCTATGATCAGGCATTGGATGCCTATACGCTGGCAACCCGTGATAGTGCTACCGAGGTGATGGCTCGTGTCAGCAGCGCGAGCTGTTTGCTGATTCAGGGTAAGCCCGAAGCCGCAATCAGCCAGCTTGAGCAAGCCTTGCAGAGTGCACGCCGCTCCGGCTCAGCGATTGATCCGGCAAGCTGGGCCGCGCGACCTCGTGAAGAGGGCGAAGAGCACCAGGCCCCTGAGGTTGAGATCTCCAAATTGCTGGCAAATGCCTATGGCCGAACCGGCAGACAGGATCAGCAGCAGGCGATCCTGCGCAAGGTCAAGCAAGGCACAACCATGCAGAACGAGGTTTCCTCGGCGATTTCGGATATTGCCTCACGCCAGACCGATAAGAATCTGACGATGCAAGAATACCTGGAACTGGTGCAGCATTATCGCAGCAAACGTCAGGTTGATAACGCCCTGGGTGTCCTGAATGAGATGGTGCGTCTGGACCCTCAAGATCCCCGGGCACATGCGGAACTGGGTGATATCTATATCAACCGTGGCCTCCTGGACGAAGGCATTGCAGAGCTGCGTATGCTCTCTGACATCTACCTGCGTCAGAACAAGCCAGAAGAAGCGGGTGAGGTATTACGACGGGTCGGTAACATCTATGCCGAGACTGACAATCCGGAAGATGCCATGCAGACCCTGCGTCGGGCCGCCGAGCTTCGACCGAAAGATATGGACCTGTTACGTGAAGTGGTCTCCTATTGTTATCAGTGGGGAGCGCCTCAGGATGCTGTAAGCTATCAGATCATGATTGCCCGTTACTACTTCGATACGCACCAGGTCAAAGAGTCGGTTGCAGCTCTGCAACAGTTGATTGCCCTGGATCGTAACAATTTTGAAGCGTACGATATGCTTGGTC
>DASSXK010000331.1:0-3151 GCA_035703945.1 Ktedonobacteraceae bacterium
GCAAGCTGACCAATATGCTGCGTAAATTCGTGAACAGCAGGCAGATTAGGCAGCGCATCCGGGCGATTGGTCAGGTGGTAGAGTGTAATCAGGGTATGTGTCTTGCCACCACCATAGGTCAACTCCAACTGTCGAATAGCCTTATCACTTTGTCCAGCCAGCCGCAAGACGACATCTTTTGCGAGATTGCGCAAATTAATTGTCGGATAGGTCAGCGAAAAAAACTCGTAGGGGTCCCGGTACACCGGGTTCCCCTTCTCCATCACAACATCGTAGAGATCTGCGGCAAAGATCGAAAGCGACAACTCGCCTGTTTTCAGGTCATCCCGCAGGCGCACAACCTGATGCCAGGGAGTTAATCCTGTCTGAGTCACAATCTGATTCCTTCCAATTAGCTCTGACTTCCAATAACACTGAACAGGTCCGGCTGTTGTGTGAGCACGCGGTTTGTTCGACCATTCACATGATTACTGATATTCTCCAGCAGCACACGCTCATCACTCCCCTCAGGAGCCAGCTCATTCAAAGCTTGCAGCACCTGCTGGAAGAGGTTGTTATATCGCAGCCCTTTAGCATCCAGGTATTCATCAACCTGGGTCTGCTCTCCGGCTTTCCAGAGATGCATCAGGCGATGAATCTGATCAATCATTGGGACCGGTCGGCCCTGAGGAGCGCTATAGCCCATTTCTGCCCTTTTGCGTTGTGCCCAGGTTTTGAGCCTTACCGTACTGCTGGTACCCTCTTCAAGCTCTTTTGGCTCATCGGTCTCTGCTGTACCTTCTTCCTCTTCATCAGCAGGAGCCTGACCACCGGTGCGTGCCAGAATGTCATATTTATCGCTCAAGGCCGAATCCGAGAGTCCGCAGGAGACAGCGTAGAGAATACAGGGGCCAACCGGCACGCTTTCCATACCAAAGTCGTTGCGATGCAGCAGATAATAGGTAGTAACATCATCCAGGCCACTGGCTGTTGTCGTATCACCTTGAGGAGAGAGCACGCGTCCAACCACAAAGTCCAACACCATTCGGCGCACATGCGTCAGGAACTCCTTCACACTTAGCACCTGGCCTGGCTCATCCGCCTTCTTAACGACCGGATATTTGCTGTACGCCTCCATTGCCGGTCCGGTTGCTGCCCAGACAAAGTCAGGGCCTTTAATACCCGCGTCCCAGAAGTCGCGCAACTGCGTCACAATCTTCTCGCGCATCTCTTCCAGAACTTGATTATCCCAGCCTGCGCGTGCCGTCACAGGTCGTTTTTTACAGACCAGCCAGATGGAGGAAGAAAGGGCAGCCGAAGAGAGTGCGCGCGTCCGGTTTCCCATCTCAGTTTGAATCGGCCAACTTCCATCCACCACAAAGCCAGCGCGAATAATTGCGGAGACAAGCGTCTCCCAGGCATCAGGCTGCTTATGTGCAAAGACGATGACTAGACGGCCATCAGAAGTTAAAGACTTATAGCAAGCTTGGAAGGCTCGGAACATACCATCCTCATAAGCTTTTTTTGATTTCTCAAAATCCCATTCATGGCGACTTGGATCATCAATAAGTTCACCATCATTTTCATCATGATTCCATTTAGGAGTCAATGGTTCCTTAAAAATTTCATCTATTTCTGGAGATAAACCGTGTAAGGTTCGGCGTAGCCACACATAAAAGAAATCCATTAGATCAGAATAGATAATCGCATCATAATAAGGGGGATCAGTGACAATGATATCTATCGGATCTTTGCTTTGTTTGATAACACTCTTGTTCTCTACCATAGGCATAGGAGCAACATTTATGCTTTTGCTTGCATGTTCAATGTACCTTGTAACCCAATCAATCTGACCACTATAACTACCAGCAGTACTGCCAATTGGTAAAGCTTCTGCAAAATCCCAATTGACAGGAAAAGCAAATCGTTGAAAGGTTCCAGAAATGCTTTCACGAGAAATATCATAATGACAAAGACTACTATTTCGCTCAACAATACGATCTAAGATTAATGCTAGATAAGCATTTACAGCTTCTATCCATACCTCTTTGTACCCTACATTTTTCATCGTCTTAGCAACTAGCCTTGTATTTTTGACAAAAGTTCCCAAAGCCAATAGCTGACGGGCTGTAAATATATCTCGCCATTTATTTAGCCCATAAATACGTAAAGAAGAAGAACTTCTCTTGGTCCCTGCAATACCTGGTGTTGCTTCTTCTGGTATACCAAAGGGTATGCCATCAAAAGCATGAATAACTTCCTGGTCCAAAGAATTGACTGCCTCGATTTCCTCAGGAACTGGTAAGCGATATTCTCTACCCTTTGGCCCATCAACAACAACCGCAGTCATAACCGTACCTATTTGTTCTGCTAAACCTTCTGCGCGAATAGTTTCCATCGTCATAATAGTTTGGCAACAAGGACAAGTTACACCTGACTTTGACATCGTCCCACTGCCAAGTCGCTTATCGTGCTCACGTTTTTGGGCGGTACCTCCTTGCGCTGTGGGAACATCACTCAGTACTCCAAAAATCACACGCGTACCCTCAGCGTTTGGTTCCATCGTCAGCACTACGCGTTTTCTGTCCTTTTTACATAACCAACGCGTTTTCAGCAGAGGAATGATTGCTCTACAATTTTTGCAGGTGACAGTTCTGGCCCACAGATAAGCCACCGTGGGTCTATTATCGATGGCCGGGTAGAAACGTTCCAGATCGGCCTTCGCTCGTTGCAACACCCACCAGCCCCAGGCACGCACATGCCAGGCCAGATCAGCGTTCAGCGAGACATCCTGCATACGTACATCGATCAATTGCGATTGCGTAGGGCCATCACTCTCTACATTGTTTAGCCCAAGTTGAGCTAGCTGCTGCTGGATAGCAGTCTCTTTGAGCCCCTTCCCTTTAAAATAGGAATGCATAAATTCGCGCGAGCGCAGGGCAAATGCAGGCAGAGGAGGTTGTTGACCGGCAAGACGTTGCGGATATTCCAAGGTACATTTCAAAAGAAACCAGGCCACCGGATTGATATCGGCAGCCGTCACCTCACAGCCCAGGCGCATCGCCTCCAACGGGATCGCCCCACCTCCAGAGAAGGGATCAAGCATCCGAGGCGCACGACCTCCATAAGCCTTGCGGATCTCCTCGCGGAACCAATCCAGGTCCGGACTCGA
>DASSXK010000433.1:0-5705 GCA_035703945.1 Ktedonobacteraceae bacterium
GTGTCACTGTTTTCAGCCCGCAATACAGCTTGCTCTATGCCAATTTCCTGGTCTCAGCAGCCCATACAGTCTATACTTCGATTTTCCTTATGGCTGGCATTCTCTGCCTGCTTGCTCTGCTGCCAGCCCTGTTTTTAAGCAGAGAAAAGCCTGAGCTGGCTTTAAGCAATTCTAAAGATCAGGCGTTATCAGTTCCCAGAGAAGACTATACACCGGAAAGAGAGATCAGCAGTAATGAGCAGAGATAATCAAAGATCTCGTGAATATGGGGAAGAATCAGGCCAATTCGAAGAAGAGTATCGCCCCCGCAGACGTCGCCAATCAGCATACGAGGACGATGAATACGAACATGAACCAGCACGACCTCGCCGACAGCGACGCCGACGCCGACGCAGTATCTGGCCCTTCCTGCTGATAGGCTGTGGAGGAATCATCTGTTTGATTATCATTTTTGTGGCGCTGGCAATCCTCCGCTTCGGGTCATCAATCAATTCGAATTCAAATGGTGGATTTGGAGGACTTGGCATCTCGCCTGATAGCACCTACACCCAGCCGGAAAGCCAGACACTTCCAGTTGGCCATTTAAGCAACATCCAAATCAATAATCAGGTTGGCAATGTCACAGTTCTGGTTGACCCAAAAGCAACTGAGGCCATGGTTCAGACCACCAAAAAGGTCAAAGCCAGCAGCAAGAGTCTGGCCGATCAGGAATTTCGCAATCTGATCGTCAAAATTCAGCAGGATAGCTCAGCAAACCTGAATATTGACGGGACGATTCCCACGCAGAATGGCACTGTTTTCAACAACAATAACGACGACAGTGTCGATCTGCAAATCACGCTCCCACCTTCCGCAAGCGGCCAGCCAACCGCCCTCATACTGGGTATCAACCTTTCGGTTGGTCAGGTAAAGGTCTCGGGCCTCAGTGGTTGGTTTACCATCAATAACAAGATCGGGGATGTGATTGTCCAGGGAGCAAATCTGGTGCCGGGTTCAAAAATCACCTCGACAAATGGCAATGTAACCTTTAGCGGAACCCTGATTACCAACGTCAGTGGTCCAGCCACACCCACACCTGTCGTCGGCGCACCTGGAGTCACCCCAACCCCTTCTGGCAACCAACCGATTTATACCTTTAAAAGTGAGGTCGGGAACCTGGACATCACGATTCCAGCAACGAATGTGACGCTAGATGCCAACTCCAACAGCGGGAAACTAACCAGCGATTTTCAGCTCACACCCGCTCCAACGCAGGATGGCAACTCAGTGACATTCTATGGTCCGCTTATGCCTCAAACCAACCCGGCCCAGATACTCATCGCACATGTTGGATCTGGAAATATTACCTTGCATCAGGCCAGCTAAAAAGTAAACAGGTCGTTTGCTCTTTGATCGGCCCGGACGCTGGAGAGCTTTTAAATCTCATCTAAATGCTTGCCAGCATCCGGGCATTACAGTATAATTTGCACAATTATACGATGCGAAGAGGCGCTCGCCTCTCAGCAAGCCTGAGGGTTCAATATCATAGCTCTCTGCAATTGCAGAAAATAAAAACTGTCTGCTTAATTAAGCCAAATTTATGGGCTCATCCAACGTTAATACTAAGAAGGGGCTGCGAGTTCAGGAAAAACAGATACATTTATGCAAAAGCCACAACATTCCTGACTTGCCTTGATCGCTTCTTTCTGATAAATAAATGACACCAGCTCACTGGGGAACCTCCTGAATCTCTTAATCCCTTGCGCCACCAGGAGCTTACAATGCATGAGGAGAATACAGCACATGGATGCGGTAAACAGGCCACCAGGCCTGGGCTCAATCCGTTTTTTAACGGGACCTTTAGCCGGAAAAACCTTCTCACTTACCAAACCCATCACCACATTGGGACGCGATCCAGGCAGCCCCAATGAACCCGGTAATGACATTGTCGTAAATGATCCTACCGTCTCCCGCCATCATGCCCGCATTATCTTTAATACGCAAGGCAATGGGCAATGGAACATTGAGAAAGTTGCGACCCAGAACACTGTCACAGTCAACCAGCGTCCGATTCAACAGAACATGATTCAAGACCGGGATATTATCGGCCTGGGAACTGGCACGACCTTCTTATTTATTCCGACAGCCGGGATACCTAACAAGGAGAGTGTTACCGATCCGGCCCCCCAATCAATCGGGTCTGTAGAAAAAGCTCCAATCTTACAAGGAAACCCGCCGCCGCCAGGACAGATGATGCAAAATCCGGCGTATGCCATGTCCCAGCAGCCGAATCCCCCCGTTGCGTCTGGACAGACGATGGGGACAGGGATCGTCCCACAAATGGGCGTCACTGGCACCGAACGCGCCACCGCTGGAATCTTTAACGCCCCCTCGCTTGAGATCACCAGCAACGTGCATCGCGAGAAGCATGCCTATCTACTCGATAAAGACCAGATCAGCATTGGCCGTGACCCCTCGAACGATATCGTCATTGGCGAGCCGGTCGTTTCTGGCTTCCACGCCATGATCGAACGTGAGGGATCACAACTGGTAATTGTGCATCCCCACCCCAAGCGGCAGCAGACGCTGAATGGTCTGCTCTATCAGGGCCATCATATTCAAGGAAATCAACAATTTCGCAAGGTCCTGACACGCGGCGATGTCTTCCGTATCGGCGATGAACACGGCACATTGATCACCTTGACCTACAACGACGGTAGCGGCGCGTCTCAGGATATTCTGCCAGAGATTCGCCCCGTCCCTCTGGGTGCTCCTGTATTGACATTGGGACGCTTGCCTGATAACACGGTGATCCTCTCACATCCCCAGGTTTCTGGGCACCATGCTCGCCTGGAGCAAATCCCTGGCGGCTATCGTATCCTTGACCTGGGTAGCACCAATCATATCTATGTAAATACCCAGCGCGTTACCCGGCAGGATCTTCGACCGGGCGATGAAATTCGTATTGGCCCCTTCAAACTTACCTACACAGGCCAGGTCCTGACAACCCAGGACGAGAGCAATAGCATCCGCATCGATGCCACCAATCTCCAAAAAACTGGCGGCCACAATACCATTCTGATCAACGACCTCTCACTGACGATTCCGCCTCGTAAATTTGTCGCGCTTGTCGGTGGTTCCGGCACCGGTAAATCCACCCTGCTGGATGCCCTGAACGGGCTGCGGCCAGCCCAAAAAGGTGTGGTCCTCTATAACGGACAGGATTACTATAAAAACCTGGCAGCCTTCAGTACACAACTTGGCTATGTACCACAGGATGATATCATTCACCGCGATCTGACCGTTGAACGTGCCCTCTACTATGCCGCAAAACTCCGCCTGCCTGAAGACTTCAAAGAGGCGCAGATCAAGCAGCGTATCAATGAGGTGCTGGACGATGTGGACATGAAGCATCGCCGCGACCTGCTGGTCAGCAAGCTGTCTGGTGGTCAGCGCAAACGTGTCTCGATCGCTCTGGAACTGCTTGCCAATCCTAGCGTCTTCTTCCTCGATGAACCAACTTCGGGCCTCGATCCGGGCCTGGATCGCAAAATGATGTATCTGCTCCGCCGGCTCGCGGACAAAGGACACACCATCGTTCTGGTGACGCACGCCACAAACAATATCAATACCTGTGATTATGTCTGCTTCCTGGCCCAGGGAGGTCGTCTGGCCTATTTTGGTCCCCCCAATGAAGCCAAGACATATTTCAAAAAGACCGACTTCGCCGAGATCTATAGCGCCCTGGAACCGAGCGACGAAAATCCCAATGTGCCTCAAGAAGCGGAAGCACAGTTCAGAGCCTCGCCAGACTATCAAAAATATGTCGCGGCACCTTTGAGCCAGGGACCAGCCAGCCGGGCCAATTATGAGCAACCAACCCAGGCCATCACGCCGCCCAAACGCGGCAATCCAATGCGCCAGTTTGGTATCCTCTCACAGCGTTACCTGGAGTTGCTCAAAAATGACGTTGGCAACCTGCTGATCCTGTTGTTACAGGCTCCGATCATTGGCCTGCTCCTCCTGCTGATGGTGAATGGGGGCGTCTTCAACGCTACCAGTATCGTCACCTGCACACCCAACTCGCAGATTCCAATCACAGCGGCAAGCGGAAGCAAGTTTGACTGTCAAAATGTTGTCAATTTCACCAACACTCCGCAGGGACAAGCGGCAATACAGCAGCGCGGCATGACAGCGGATCAGGCCGTTCAGCAATCGATTGAAATCAACTCGGGTGGCGATGCCCAGCGAATTCTTTTCATCATGGCCTTCGCCGCCATTATGTTTGGCAGCATCAATGGTGCCCGCGAAATCGTCAAGGAGGCTGCGATCTATCGTCGAGAACGCACGGTAAATCTGGGTATCGTCCCTTATATGTTCTCGAAGATCGTCGTGCTGGGGATTCTCTGTCTGCTTCAAAGCCTGGTACTGGTCGTCTTCGTCAATTCCCGCTCCAAATTTGAGACCAGTATTCTGTTTTCGCCATTTATAGAGATCTACATCACGCTCTTCCTGACGTCAATCGCAGGCTTGATGATTGGTCTGACGGTCTCCGCGATTGCGCCCAATAACGACCGCGCAATGAGCTTTGTGCCAATCATTCTCATTCCTCAGGTCATCTTTTCGGGCACGATCTTCGCGCTCACCAGTCCCTTGTTGAAGTTCTTGAGCATCTTCTTCCCGGCCCGTTGGGCCATGATGGCACTAGGCTCGACGGTCGGACTGCACGGCGATAAACTGGGTGTAGACGATTTTGCCTATCGCAGCAACCTTTTCCCGCCAGCGGACCAGGCGGGTCAGGCGCTCCCGCACCTCTTGTTATGCTGGTTCGCCTTGATCGTAATGTCCCTCCTGCTGGGACTAGCGATTGCCTACTTCTTAAAAAGAAAAGACATTCGCCGCTAACCCAATATCCGATCAGCGTTCATTTCTCGGCAGGCAGACGTATTAAAGCAAAATATTCAGGTACCTGAGACCAAATAGGGCCTCCGCGAAACCACAATTTACCGGAATGGTACTTTTGGTTCCATCCTTGCGAGAGCCTAAAACAGTATGCTATTGTAAATATGTCCTCATCAGATGGTCCAAGTAGGGGGGAAAGAGCAGGCAAGGTGTTACTTAATAAGCGCATAGTTGTCGGCGTATGTGGTGGAATAGCCTCATATAAAGCAGTTGAACTTGTCAGTCGTCTCCAGCAGGCCGGTGCCCTGGTTGATGTTATCCTGACAAAAGGGGCTGAGGAATTTGTACGTCCTCTGACCTTCTCGGCACTCAGCCATCGAACTGTTTACAGTAATCTCTGGGAGCCGTCTGGCAAAGCTGCCGAACTACATATTGCGCTTGCTGAAGAGGCTGAACTGCTGGTGATCGCACCGGCAACGGCCAATACTATTGCAAAGCTAGCCCATGGTATAGCAGATAACATGCTGACAGCAGTGGCATTGGCAACGCAAGCGCCGCTGCTCCTGGCTCCCGCGATGTATCACGGGATGTACAATCACCCGGCCACGCAAGCGAACCTCCAGCTTTTACGCGAACGAGGGGCGCAAGTTCTTGAACCCGAGGTCGGGAGGCTGGCCTCAGGAGCTATCGGACCTGGCAGGTTTCCAGAAACATCTGTTTTACTGGCAGCCATTAACATTGGGCTTGCACGACACGGTGACTTGAGTGGCCGCCGGGTCGTTATAACAGCAGGTGGGACCCACGAACCGATAGATCCAGTGCGT
>DASSXK010000491.1:0-3986 GCA_035703945.1 Ktedonobacteraceae bacterium
AAAATGAGACTTCCCATTCTTCTTCATAGCAAGAAATACCTGCACATCCGCCCCGAAGACGCTACAAGGATGATTCCGCAGGCATCCATATAAAGCGAAGCGTACATTGGAAGAAATCCGATCATGCGCAACGGTTCCACCACTCATCATATAAGCAATACCATTGATATATTCATATTTGTGATCTGGAGAGAGGTGCTCAAGTTCGTGATATTGCTCCTCGGTCATTTTTGTGCCGGGACGTGGCCACATAGACGACGTCCCTTCGTTTCGAGAGTTTGTTGCCATTTCTCACCCTTTCCAGGACACTATTTTGGGATTCTTACCTGAGGTCGTATCAATCTCGCTTCTCAAATATAACACATGGAACGGTGTTACAAGGAATTCGACGGGCAAGGCAATCTCTTACCCTCGCCAGACACGCTATAATTAAGAAGAACAACGTTCCCGAAGTTTTTGCGTCACGAGAGGGATTTCTTTATGCCTACCTATGCTCAAAACTACCTTCCACGCTTTCAGGACTATCAGAACGAATATCTGGAACGCCTGGAAACGCTTGTCAATATCGACTCCGGTTCGGGCCAGCAAGAGGGCGTCGCCCGAATTCAAGCCCATCTGCAAGACTGGCTGGAAGATCTCGGCTTCACCGTCACTCTTCATGAGGCAGAACGTTTCGGACAAAACCTGCTGGCCCACCGCCGTGGTCGTGGCAAACACAGCCTGCTCTGCGTCGGACATGTCGATACGGTCTATGCGGCCGGCTCGGTCAAAAATCAGCCGTTCAAAATTCAGGGTGGCCGCGCCTATGGGCCGGGCGTTATCGATATGAAATCCGGTGTGCTGCTCTGCCTCTACGCCGTGCGCTGCCTGTTGGAGAGCGACTTCGACCAGTTCAGCGATCTCTACCTGGTCTTTAATAACGATGAAGAGGTTGGTTCTCCAGGTAGCACACCGCTGCTGCGCGACATCGCCAAAAAAGTCACGACCGCCCTGGTGCTTGAGCCTTCCAGAAATCCAGGTATAGTCGCAACCGCCCGCAAGGGTGCCGACAAGTATTTTATGGAAGTCAGCGGCATCCCCGCCCATTCAGGCGGCGAGCCGTTCAAAGGACGTTCGGCCGTGATTGAGATGGCGCATAAAATGCTGGCAATCAACAACCTCAACTCGCTTTTTCCAGGCGTCACCTTTAATATCACCCGGCTCAACAGCAGCGAGCGCCTGAATATTATCCCGGACGCCGCCAGTTGCCATGTCTCCGTGCGGGCCTTCAGTGAGCACGATCTTGAGGCCGCTGCAAAAGCCCTTGAGCAGATCATCTCCGGTAGCAGTGTCCCCGACACCCACACCCGCCTGACACGCGTGCGCGGACGCGCTCCTTACCAGGAAACTCCCGACATTATCCGTATCGTTCAACTCGCCGAAGCCGAAGCGCTGGCCCTGGACATTCAGCTTGTCAGCGAGCGCAAAGGAGGTGTTTCGGACGCCAACCTCCTGATGGACTCTGGCGTTCCGACCCTCGATGGCCTGGGGCCGGCCGGAGGCGGCATGCACGACCTCCAACGAGAATATCTGGAACTGTCCTCGATTGCCCCCAGAGGAGCGCTGCTGGCAGGTCTGATCCAGCAAATATGCCTGTCAGAATCTACAGGACAATAAACCGTTCTCTTGACCAGTACAATCAACCCGCTTTTAGCTTATACTTATAGCAGATAAGTAAAATACTTTGGAGTTTCAATAGTGAACTCAGGACCACCCCGGTCCTTTTCTTCAAATAGATACACAGCAGGAGTTTCTTTTTATGGGTTTTCATGGTATGGGTGGCGGGGGACTGGCAGCCTACGCAGAAGAGCAAAAGAAGAGCGGGCGCACGACTGACCCGCGAACTTTACGAAGGATTTCACAGGCATTCAAACCGTATAAATTTCAGGTTGTGCTTGTTGTGATTGCCATTCTCTTAACCACTTTATTGGGTTTGATCAACCCTCTAATGATCAGTTACATCTTTGATGACGCTATTGGTGGCCGCAATCAAAATCTTTTGATCACCCTTGTCGGGATTATGATCATTACGCCGGTCGTTTCTGGCATCATCGGGGTCGGACAGACCTACCTGAATAATACAATCGGGCAGGGCGTCATGCGCGATTTTCGCAATCGCCTGTACGACCACCTTCAGAAGATGTCTTTGCGCTTCTTCACAGGCACGCGCACCGGTGAAATTCAGTCCCGACTCTCAAATGACGTTGGCGGCGTCCAAAATGTCGTCACCAACACTGCAACCAGCATCGTCTCAAACATCTCGACTGTGATCAGCACGATTATTGCGATGCTTTACCTCAGTCCAATTCTGACGCTTGTCTCCCTCGGACTGATGCCGCTTTTCCTCTGGATTACCTATCGTGTCGGTAATGTCCGCCGCGCCACCAGCAAGGATACACAGAAGAGCCTGGCCTCCCTGACCGCCATGATGCAGGAGACCCTCTCAGTCAGCGGTATTCTCCTGACCAAAACCTTTGGTCGCCAGAAATACGCAACAGAACGTTTCGAAACCGAAAACCAGAAGTTGACCAACCTTGAAATTCGCCAGCAGATGATTGGTCGCTGGTTCTTTATGTTCATTGGTACATTTTTCTCGGTGACGCCCGCGATTGTCTACCTGATTGGCGGCTGGCAGATCATTCACTCGGTTGGGCCGTCAGCGCTATCCATCGGTAAAATTGTGGCCTTCACAACCTTGCAGAGTCGCCTCTTCTTCCCGGTTGGGCAGTTGTTAAGTACCCAGGTTGAGGTGCAGGGCGCGCTCGCTCTTTTCGATCGCATCTTTGAATACCTGGATCTACCAATCGAGATTCAGGACAAGCCAAACGCCATTCAGCTCAAAAGCGAAGATACCCACGGCGATATTGTTTTTGACAATGTGACCTTCTCTTACAAACGCGATGAACCCTCGGAAGATCCGACACTGGAAGCCCCAGATGACGAGACGCCTGCTTCATCCGAAGATGTCAGCAGCAGTGCCGTCACCCAGGCTGAAGCCACGATTGATCTTCTCAAGGCAGAAACGCCCGAAGAGCCGCGCATCACCCTGAATAACGTCTCCTTCGAGATTCAGCCGGGCCAGTTGGCCGCTCTGGTTGGTCCCAGCGGCGCAGGGAAAACCACGATTACCTACCTGATCCCCCGCCTCTATGATGTCGATAGCGGAACCGTCAATATCGATGGACATAGCGTCAGGGATATTGCACTCTCCTCGCTTGGCGAGATCATTGGGGTCGTGACACAGGAGACCTACCTGTTCCACGCCTCGATCAAGGAGAATCTCCTCTACGCCCGCCCCGATGCGACGGATGAAGAGGTTGTGGCCGCTGCCAAAGCCGCTGCCATCCACGATCGCATCCTGGAGTTCACTGATGGCTACGACACAATGGTCGGTGAGCGTGGCTACAAGCTTTCCGGTGGCGAAAAGCAACGCATTGCGATTGCGCGTGTGATCCTCAAGGACCCACGTATCCTGATCCTCGATGAAGCAACCAGCGCCCTCGATACCCATTCAGAGCGCCTGATCCAGGCCGCCCTGGAGCCGCTGATGAAGAATCGCACCACGATCGCGATTGCCCACCGCCTCTCGACGATTCTGGCCGCCGATGTGATCCTGGTTGTTGATAGAGGTGAAATTGTTGAGCGTGGTACGCATCAGGAGCTACTTGAAAAAGAGGGCCTGTACTATCGCCTGTACAATGAGCAATTTTCACAGAGCTTGATCCCGACCGAGGCCTGATAAATACGTACAAGTAGTGCAATTTTTCCTGAGTCAGGAGCGTCATTAATAATGGCGCTCTTTTTTTATGCAAATGATAAGCCTCCTGAGCAATCATCCCTTGACATCGAGTCATCTGAAGCTTAAAGCTGTGTTTAATCGTTTATCGCTAGCCATTTAGTATCGGCCATGTTTGAATAAAGGGATACAGTGGCTATTTTCATACCTA
>DASSXK010000614.1:0-7311 GCA_035703945.1 Ktedonobacteraceae bacterium
AGGCAAATATGATGGGGATTGAGTTTATTGCCGTGAATACGGATGCTCAGGCGCTTCTCCTGACGGATGCGCCACAGTGCATTCGGATCGGTGATAAACTGACTCGTGGCCTCGGAGCGGGTGGCAACCCAAGCGTAGGAGAAAAGGCCGCTGAAGAGAGCGCGGAGGAACTTTATGAGGTTCTGAAGGGCTCGGATATGGTCTTTATTACCGCTGGCATGGGTGGTGGAACCGGAACTGGTGCCAGCCCTGTGGTGGCTCAGATCGCTCGTGAGGTTGGTGCGCTGACAGTTGGCGTTGTGACTAAGCCTTTTGCCTTTGAGGGCAAGAAACGCAGTCTTGCTGCCGAAGAGGGGATCGCAAATCTGAAGCAGCATGTTGATACACTGATTACCGTTCCTAATGATCGCCTTTTGCAGGTGGCAGATAAAAAGATGCCGCTATCTGAGGCTTTTCGGATGGCAGACGATGTCTTGCGTCAAGGTATTCAAGGCATTAGCGATCTGATTACGGTTCCTGGTTTGATTAATCTGGACTTCGCGGACGTAAAAACAATTATGTCGGCGGCCGGTTCTGCGTTGATGGCGATTGGTGAGGCCAGTGGCGAGTCCCGTGCGCTTGACGCGGCCCATATGGCGATTGCCAGCCCTCTGCTGGATATCGATATCAGTGGCGCACGCGGCGTGCTGTTCAATATCACTGGTGGCACTGATCTGACCTTGTTTGAGGTGAATGAGGCCGCTGATATCATCAGCCAGGCTGCTCATCCTGAGGCGAATATCATCTTTGGAGCGGTCCAAGATCCTGCCTTCGATGGCAAAGTAAAGATTACGGTCATCGCGACAGGCTTTGATGGCGATCGTGCTCAGCCAAACGTGGGACATCCCGGAGCATATAATCGTAATATGTTCTATCCACCTGCATCGAGCGGGATGGGCGCACCATCGCGTCAATCGCAGCCAGGGTATAGTCCGATGCCAGCCTCGCAGGCTCCGTTGAATAATAATGTTGCCAATCATCCGACTGGCCCGATTCAGCGCCAGCCGTTGTCGAGTGAGACCGGACGCCAACGGGCGGTTCCGGTTCCGGTTCCTTCTGACTCCTCTCACTCGTCGCTTGCCGATGATTTGCAGGATGAAGATATGCTCTTTGATGATCAGGAAATGGACCAGCAAGCGAGCGGTATGCAGCATAATGTCAGCCATGGTCGCCTGCCAGTGCCAGAGCCTGAGGCGCAGTCACCTCGACCGGCCACAGATCCGCGTACAAAGCGTCCGATCAGGCGTCCCGATCCAAAAGTGTTGGATCTGCCACGTGGCAATCGTAACGCCCCTCCCGGCGATATGATCGACATTCCGGCATTCTTGCGCAAGCGGTAGGTGCGTCGAGCTCGCGAATAACTTCGCCTGCCTTACTTGCGTAAAAGAACAAAAAGAGCCCCTGGAGCTAGTTTATAAGCTCCAGGGGCTCTTTGTTGTATGTGCTTTTCTTATCTTACTTGTTACGAGTTTTGCCCAGGTTGCCAGGAACATCTGCGAGACCGATGCGGTTAACCACGACGCGGACGCCAGGGATACCGACCAGTTCACGCTCAAGCATATATTTCATTTCAGAGTTGGGAACTTCGCCATAGAGATTGGCGATATAGTTTTCAACCAGAACTGAGATGTTTTGTGCGCCATCCAGTTTACCGGCTGCCTTCAAGCTTTCAATGCGAGCATTGATCGCGTTGAGCAGGGCATCTTCGGCGACAATGAAGTTCTTGACGTCGATAACACCCGGCAGCTTCAGCAGTTCGGCTTCCACTGAACGTTTCTGATCTTCAAGTTCAACCTGACCGTACAGACCGAGAACAACACCTTCGCGCTCAAGCTCAACTTTGACCGGATGTGCGCTCCAGGCAGTGCTGCTGATGGTGACTGTGCGATCAACAACATCTTCTGCCTTCAGCAGAAGTGCTTCGGCGAAGGTGCTTGGTCGATAGGCTTCCTGACCAGCTTTATGTGGGTGGGCATTCGGATCTTCAAAAACCCATCCCATCATTGTGAAGAGTACCAATACCGCACCGATAATGGTTATCCAGGGATTGGTCTCAATAACCAGAATACCGCCCACCGCGATCAGGACTGCGAACCCAATGTACAGGGGCCACAGGCTGGGATTGGGCATATGAATACGACTTTCTTCCTCTCGAATATCGTACTCAGAATCCTGATTAGTAGATAAGGACGCGGGCAACTCGTCCGCAGTAAGATTAGCACTTTGAAGAGGACTATTCATTGAATCTCGCTTTCCTCCAAAAATGGTTTCGATCTCCCGGGACTCTGATTGCCGCAGGTGTCCCAACAGTAAGAATACCAGTTCTGTGCGTTACTTGCAAGCTATTGCAAAACCTTGCCTGGTGCAGTCAGAAGGACCATTTAATAGATCTATCAGGTCATGTTTCCGGTGGATAGATAGAATACCCACCAATGTGAAAAGCCCGCTTCTGACTGAAAGGGATACGCATAAGCCTAAAAATAATAATACTTTCTCTTCTTAATTGTACCGAATAATGATGGGGGTGTGCAACCATGTCATATCGTGTCTTTTTGTATCTCTTCTGAGCGATAGCGAAAGAGGATCAGTGCTTCCTCTTTGACTCACCAGCCTTTATAAGGATAAGACGCTAAAAAGCTCTCCTGACATCTGCCCTGTGGCAGTGGGAGAGCTTTTTAGTAAGCAGTACTTCTGACAGAGGAAAGCTGCCTGGCAGCTATTCCTGGAGCAGGGTCTTCAGATCTGCGGTGAGCTGGTCGCTGGTAAAATCATCGCCGAGGAAGACTCGTTCGTTTCCTTGCTTGTCGATTACAAAGACGGCGGAGCTATGCATCACTGTGCCTTTTTTTGCATCGACAGGTTGGGCATATACGCGGTACGAGGACCAGACAGGCGAGAGCTGTTGATGGCTGCCGATCAAATAATGCCAGTAATCCGTCATACGGTGGGACTTTGAAAAGGCCTGCGCGGCCTGCGCGGTATCACGAACGGGATCGGTGCTGACTGCCACCACGCCAACGTTAGCAGCCGCACTGCCAAGCTGCACCATCGAGGCATGGAGCTTTTCGGCCGTTAATGGGCAGGCATCCGGGCAGTGGGTATAGAGGAACGTTAAGACGACCGGCTTTCCCTTAAACTGTGCCAGGGAGATCTGTTTGCCGTTCTGGTCTTTTAATTGAAAATTCGGGGCGGGTGAGCCGCCCAGGTCTGTCCCTTGTAGTTGTGACGACGTGCTCGTCGTCGAGGATGTACTGGCTGTCACTCCATTCGCCTGTCTATTGGCGGTGAAGATCGAGACAATGACGACGACGAGTATCGCCAGGGTAACAACAGAGAGACGCGAAGCTAAACGCCAGTTCACGCTCGTTCTCTTTCTTTTAGTGCAGTAGGGTTCGATCGATTACCATCACGGCGAAAATTAGCGCGAGATAGCAGTTGGAATACCAGAAAATCGTTTTCGCATAGCGCTTTGTTTTGTCTTGCAGCAGGCGAACTGAAAGGTAGAGCAAAATTCCACCCAGGATGAGTGCCGAGATCAGGTAGAAATAGCCCATCGTATGCATACCAAACATGATTAATGTGACGCCCAGTAGCAGCAGGGAATAGAGGAAGATCTGTTTGCGTGTTTCTGCCTCACCCATCACAACGGGCAACATTGGAATGCTGGCTTTTTCATAATCCTTTTGAATCAGCAGTGATAGCGCCCAGAAATGTGGAGGTGTCCAGTAAAAGATAATTGCGAACAGCCAGATAGCGGACAGCGAAAGTGAATTGGTAGCCGCCGCCCAACCGACCAGGACCGGGACCGCGCCAGCCGCGCCTCCGATGACAATATTTTGCGCCGAAGAGCGTTTCAACCAGAGCGTATAAATAAACACGTAGAACAGGATTGCGGATGCGGCCAGACAGGCACTCAATAGATTCACAAAGAGTGTCAGAATCAGAAATGAGGCCACTCCCAGCGAGATCCCGAAGATCAAGGCCTGGGTTGGCTGAACGCGACCGGAGGGCAGGGAACGTCGCTGTGTTCGACCCATAATCTGGTCAATATCGCGGTCAATGTAGCAGTTGATGCAGTTTGCGCTACCCGCTGCCATTGCACCACCCAGCAGGGTTGCCAGGGTAAGCTGCCAGGAAGGCAGACTGCCTTTAGCAATCGCCATCGCCGCAGCCGTTGTGCCCAACAGCAGAATGGTCACATGAGGCTTCATCAGATTGATATAACTGGAGATTGTCTGGCGAATAGGACCAATCTCTTTTTTTGGCAAAGAAACATCGAGATTTTCAATATGTTCCAATTTAGTCCCTTCCTTCTGAGGCAAGGTGCATAATATCCTGTCTGCTACCCATTTGACGGGCGACGTATAGAGCAGGAAGCGCGAATATAGCCAGCATTTTCAGCGTGTCCCAGTAAGGGGATGCGAGTGCTGCCCAGGTAAATATGTGAAGACTACCGTCACTTAAACAAGATGGCGTATATTGAACGTATCTTTCCCCTTTGGAAGATAGATTGACAGAAATACTCACTCTGGCTATTGTCATTGATCTACCTGATACGACCCTTGCAGGAGTGCGACGCTACCTTACAATCGCCTGAACAACCCTCACAATTTTGTGAAATGCTTTACGCATTTGCTATAGTGTGTAGAAGAAATAAGAGCGAAGATCGGCGCTAGCCTGCTGGAAGTGACGGTTCTGCTTGATAGTAAACCTCTTTTATTCAGTGTGTGTAGACGGTGAAAATGTTTGTTGCTGAATGAAAGGAGCATATTGCTCCGGATCTTTGTTTATGAGCCGGCACGAAAGGTAATGAGTGTATGCAAGACCCTGGATTGGATTTCTGGCTCAACAATTGGCATTGGAGTCCTTCTGTCATTATTGGAATCCTGCTGATTGTGGGGTTTTACCTCTATGCAGTTGGTCCCTGGCGGAAAAGACATCGTCCGGAAGAGGAGCTACCATCCTGGCGCCCCTTTGTATTCGTATTGGGGTTCGCGATTATTTTTCTGGCCCTGGTTTCTCCGCTGGATGAGCTTGGTGATACCTATTTATTTAGCGCGCACATGGTACAGCACCTTTGTCTGACCCTGATCGCGCCGCCTTTGTTGCTGCTTGGTACACCGGCCTGGCTGTTGGAGCCGGTCTTCGCCTATAAACCCCTGTATAGAATCGCGCGTGGCCTGACCTATCCAGCCGTGGCTTTTCTACTGTTCAATTTTGATTTCTGGCTCTGGCATGCTCCCCCTCTATACAATGCTACTCTGGAGAACGAGGGGATTCACATTCTGGAGCACCTGACATTTATCATCCTGGCGGTGATTAACTGGTGGCCGATCTTCAGCCCAATGCCTCAAGAAAGCAAGCTGGGACGATTGCCACTGGGCGGTCAGATACTCTACCTTTTCTTGAGTGGCATGCCAGTAGTTGCGTTGGGTGCCGGGCTGACCTTTTTCCCGCCCCTGTACGCGCCATACCTCAGTGTTCCCCGCATATGGGGAATCTCGGCGGCCTCGGATCAGCAACTTGGCGGGTTGATCATGTGGGTTCCTGGCAATATCGTCTATATTCTGATTATGAGCGTCCTGTTTATTCGCTGGATGCAGAATCAGGAAGCCAAACAAATCAATGAAGAGCGCCAGCGCGATCAGGAAGAGGCCGAACTTTCGGCTTCCGATAATAATGCTGGCCTGATGAATGGGTAAAACAAACCCCTTGAAAATCTGTGGCTAAATGTGTAATTTAGTCTCATGCGCGTCTACAGGCGCGCGTTCAGGTTATTGTAAGGTCGTATGAGAGAACTGCAAGTTCCTTGATAGGGCGATTCGATACAGTAACGACATACAATGGAAGCATTGTCGCTATTAAACCATGCAGTCAGTTTATATAGGTTCGCTTGTGGGGCTACTTATTGCAGCGACCACAGCTAAAGCCTGTACTCATATGTCACGAACGGGTGGCGTTGCTGACTGGATATATACTCTGGCTATACTTGTTTCCACTTATTAAACAGTTATATTAGGAGATCGAGAAGTGAGGATGCCTTTATTTCGCGGGATGAAACGCAAGGGAGCGATACTGCTGCCCGGCGTGATTTTATCCTCGCTCCTTTTCGCGGCGTGTGACAATTCCCCGTCGATTATCGAACCGAAGGGGTTTGTGGCAGGACAGGAATCCTGGCTATTCTGGATAATTCTGGCTGTTGCCACTTTAATCTTTGTAATCGTCGAGTCGTTGCTCATTTATTCAATTGTGCGTTTCCGGGAGAGGCCAAACACCCCGGCGCCAGAGCAGATTCATGGGAATAATACACTCGAACTTCTATGGACGGTTATTCCATCCATCTTCTTGTTTATTGTTCTGTTCTTGACGATTCGTACAATGTTTGCGCTGGCTCAGCCAAACAGTTCGAACAAGGTTGTGATTACGGCTCATGCTCACCAGTGGTGGTGGGAGTTTGATTACCAGAATCAGCATATTACTACCGCTGATACCCTGCATGTGCCAGCCAATACCACGATCCAGGTGAATCTTTTCTCCGATAACGTTATTCACAGCTTCTGGGTTCCCCAGTTGACTGGTAAGACCGATGTTGTTCCGGGCCATGATAATCACCTGTGGTTCAACGCCGACCAGCCTTCCAGCACCTTCTACGAAGGCGCTTGCGCCGAGTTCTGTGGTGATCAGCATGCCCATATGCGCTTCGACGTAAAAGTTGATTCAGCCGATGATTTCAACACATGGGTAAGCCAGCAGCAAGCCAAGGCCCAGACCCCCAGCGATTCACTCGCGGCCAAGGGCCAGCAGTTGTTTGCCAAGGGTGCCTGCACCGGCTGTCATGGAATTGTGGGTGTCAACCTGACGAGCTTTGACGATCCTAAGGCTGCTAGCCTGATCGGGCCAAACCTGACCCACTTTGGAAGCCGCGACCTGATTGCAGGTGGCGTGCTAACCAACACAAATGCCAACCTGGCAACCTGGCTGCATGACCCACAAGCCGTGAAAAGCGGCAATGATATGCCTAACTTGAATCTTTCTGACTCGGATATTCAGGCTTTGGTAGCGTATCTGGAGAGTCTTAAATAGCACCTTTCTGCCCCTAAAAGGGCTGGATGTTGGAGGAATTGCCGATGGCAACCCGCAGTATCGTTGATAGTGCAAGTGTGGCGCAACGAAAAAGTTTCGCTGAAACTTCTTTCGGCCAGTGGGTAATGACTGTCGATCATAAGAAGATTGGTATCATGTATATCGTGACGGCCTTTTTCTTCTTCCTGG
>DASSXK010000628.1:0-2498 GCA_035703945.1 Ktedonobacteraceae bacterium
TGAGAATCTGGGTTGGTATAACCCACGTGTTGAGCCTTCTGCCATCAACATCAACGAAGACAAAGTCCTGGGCTGGCTGGCAAATGGTGCCCAACCAACCGAATCGGTCGAGATGCTCCTCAAAAGAGTGGGCGTGATGGATCGTTTTGAACAGGCGAAAGCTGCTTCCAGCAAGGCCAAGTAATAATCCATTCAATTCGTTAACTGAAAGCGTGTGAGAAGGCGGGAGCTTCCAATGCGGCCTGCTTGTTAAGCTTTCAGCAGGCGTAAGAGCGCCGTTGCGAATTGCCTTTCAATAGCAGACTGAAAGGTCAAAAGATGCGAAAACTAGTTGAGTACGTTGCCCAGTCACTGGTTGACGACCCGACCGCAGTGCAAGTGCGCGAAGTTCGTAACGATCATAATGCCCTGGTCCTGGAGCTCCATGTTGCCCCGGATGATTTCGGGAAGGTAATTGGTCGTCAGGGTCGCGTTGCTAAAGCAATGCGTGCGCTGTTGCGAGCGGGTGGCGCACGTGAAGGTCGCCATACCTCGCTGGAGATTCTGTAGAGGACATCGTGCCAGAACAAAGTAAGACAGAGTGGGCTACTATTGGAACAGTGGTGGCCCCTCTTGGCGTGCGCGGCGAACTGAAGGTTCGGTCGCTTACGGATATTCCTGATCGATTCGTGCAGTTGTCCACAGTTTCTATCGGGTCGGACCATATCTCTTATCGCATCAAAAGTGTTCGCCCTTATAAAGGTGAACTGGTTATCCTGAAACTGGAAGGGGTCGATGACGCCAATACAGCCGAGACCCTGCGCAATTTCTCCATCCAGATTCCAGTCGAGGAACTTGCTAAACTTCCCCCGGATTCCTACTATCAGCACGAGATTATCGGACTTCAGGTGCTCACTATGAGCGATCAGCCGGTCGGTACCATCGTTGATATCATGCAAACAGGTAGCAATGATGTGTACGATATTCGGGCGGATGATGGGAGCCATGTGCTGATTCCCGCAATTAAAGATGTGATTAAACAGGTTGACCTTGTGCGTCAGACCATGTATATTGAGCCTATACCCGGCCTTTTGAATAATGCCGATGCAATTCTGGTTATTGAAGAGGAAGGGACTGACGGACAGGACGAGGAGGACGAGGAGGAGTAAGGCGCAGAGTTAACAGGTACTTGAAACTCACTCATGCTTTTTAACGTATATTTTATATGTATAGAATGCATCATGGGCCAGTGATGCTGGCTCGATAGGGTGATGTTTGTATCTGTAGGAGGTGTATTGTGCTTGATCATATCCCTACTTTAGCCGACCTTTGCAGTGCGATTGCCGATGGCAAGATTTCCGCGACGAATGATGGATTAAGTTATCATGTAAATGCCCGCGAGCTTCGCCGCTTTCTCAATAAAGTTCGTGCCTTGCCTTCTATTTCTGATGTACGTCTCCTTTCCACTTCATCCTCTACCGATACTGAAACTTGCCCTGTAACTATCAATGCTTCAATCGCCTGAAATGCGATTGTTTTGGGCTTTTTGATGTGAGGTTTTTAAAAGTATGAACTTTTCTGCCAGTTACCATGGGTACTGGCAGTTTTGTTATAGGCAGGATTAAAGGGGAAAGGCACTGATAGGCTGGTAGGGACAGTTGCATGGACGCTAAAGAAGCACTATAATATGGCCTACAGGTGAAGTTTATGCTGTTTTCGAAATGTGGGATGTGGTTCTCACGCTTTGATGGCAGAAAATGCATTTCGCTGATTGCATTGATAGGGTTGACCTCTCACAGGTTGCCCACGAGAGATAGAAAGGTACTTCATGGAGCCGCTGGATACTGACCTGGATTATACCCAGGAGGAAAGCCCCTCGAAGCCCGGTTCACGAATGAGCGCCCTGCTTATTTTTCCGGTTTTGGGAGCTCTGTTTGTCTTGCTTCTTATTGCCGCTGTGTTATTTCAAATAGACCTGTCTGATTTGATTTCGCCTTTTATGGGTCTGATGATGCTGCTATTTTTTGTAGTAGTGATTATGCTTTTTTGGGCTTTGTCCTACAGAGCGAGCCGGGCATAATATTTTTATCCAGGCCAGAAAGCTGAGAAGTAAAGCTGTGCTTTTTTACAGGCACTCTTCTACATTATAGAAGGACTTCTCTGTTCCGGGCCTGGATTTTTTATGCCCCGATCCTGGCAACCTCGTGTGGATCGATCGAAAGTGCTAACCTTTCTCCCCAGATTGCGCTGGCAAGTAGCTCTGCTGATTCGACCAATCGCGGCCCCGAGCGATTGAGATAATAGTTCCCATCAATGGCGTAGACGCGGCCGTTTTGTACGGCCTGTAAGGTTTTCCAGGCGGGATGCTGGCGCAGTAGCGGCAGATCGACCTGTAAACGCTCAAGCGTGAAGCCGCAAGGCGAGAGTATTAGCACCTCTGGATCGGCTGCCTGGAGCTCCTCCCATGTAAGCCAGGGGGAGTGTTGTCCGCGTTCACCAAAGCTGGCCTGGCCACCTGC
>DASSXK010000760.1:0-3938 GCA_035703945.1 Ktedonobacteraceae bacterium
ACCTCTTGAAGAGCCTCACAACCAGACCTGTCCAAAATACCATGAAATCTCTTCCAATGCCGCCTTCTATCAACCGGGCAACGTTCTGCTTCAGCAGAATCGGGCATTGAAAGCTGGGATCAAGTTCTATTGCGAGATCTCTCTATACTTCCTACAAATATATGTGAAGGAATTCTTTTCAGTTAAGCAAAATCGGAAAGCGAACGGAAAGGAGGTTTCCTCCCTATACCCCCTCTGTAGCGAATTTCTTCAATCTATCAAATATTGGTCATAAAACCTTTAGAATTTCCTAACGTATCGCGCCTAATATGTATAGTAGAAATCATACAGATAGAAAAAAACTTCACGTTATCTCCATTCGACATACAACCTGCTGCTATGCTACACTAAGGCCAGCGACAAATGAGTAAAATTCAGAGATTTATGTCAATTATCTGCGTCTACATAAAGAGAAACAGCAGCCTTTCGCGGAGGAAGATCTTTCGAGGAGGCTCGCTTTATGCTACACTACTGTTACGAATTGTCATTTAAGCGTAGACGATTCACTTCGTTGACTGAACGCTCTCAAAACGCCAGCACTGCTCCAGGTGGAAAGTGTTCAGGAGGCGCGCGAGCGCCGTTGCGAAGGGTCTTTCAATAGCACGATATGTTGGGTGGACGGTTAAAATACACCAGGTGGACCCCGCGCACCAGAAAGGCCGCGTAAGCGCCTTTTAACATAAATTGATCCTGGTATTCGTATTGTGAGGACGGAGTGACTTTACAGGGATTACTTTCAGTTTTGATTCAGAGGCCTGAATTTCGTCGCCTCATTCAACAGTTAGAGAATAACGGGGGCATGCCAGCCCTGACCGGCATTACAGAAGCAGCACACCCCTTCGTCATTGCGGCCCTCTCAACCGCACTTGAGCAACCCCTCCTGATTGTCGTGCACGATGAGAACGAAGCCAGACAGCTCGTTGAATCACTCAAGGTTCATGTCTCCAAACCAGACAGTGTTCATCTGTTGCCAGATCGCGATGCCCTGCCCTACGAACGCCTGATCAGCGATGCCGAGACCACGCAACAGCGTATGAACGCCCTGATCTGCCTGACGAGAAAAAACCAGGCCGAGCTTGTCGTCTGCTCGGCTCGTGTGCTGACACAGCTTGTGATTCCTCCTAAAGAGCTCTTAGCTTCGCTCTATGAAGTGGAGGTTGGTCAGGAAATCGACCTCTCTCTGATGCTCGAACACCTCTATAACCTGGGCTACGAGTTGGTAGCTGAGGTCGAGGAGCCGGGACAATTCAGCCATCGTGGTGGTATCGTTGACCTCTTTCCTCCTTCGCTGCCACGCCCGGTTCGCATCGAGTTTTTCGGCGATGAAGTCGATTCCATCCGCACCTTTGACCAGGAGACGCAACGTTCTCTGAATCCTATCCAGTCCTGTATTGTGGGACCGGCCCGCGAAACCCTGCCTGTTAATGGACCAGAGGCCGCGCGCGCCCTGTCTCGCCTCGACAGCAGCTTCTTACACAGAGACGCCGAAGAACGCTGGAAACGTGATCTGGAAGAGCTAAGCGAAGGCCGCTCGTTTGAGGACATCTCCTTTTATCTTCCCTATTTGCACGCTAAAGCGACGGTTCTGGATTATCTTACCCCTCAAAGCCTGCTCGTACTGGACAATCCCGAAAATTTACGCAATACAATTGATGAGCTTGAGTCGCAGGGGCAAGAATTCAAAACACGGCTCGAACACGAGAAAGAGAATCCAACTCAGCTACGTCAGCCGTATGTGGGCTGGCAGGAAATCAACTTGCAACTTCAGCAGCGACGACAGATCCAATTCGCGGGTATGCTCTCGGCAGCCGAAAGCGAGTTCGATATCAGACAGCACGGCGGCACGGAAGACCTCGTGCCCCAATTTGTCAGCGCAAACTCCTATGGTGGGAGGCTCAAAGCCTTTGTGCAGGATTGTCGCAAAGCCATCGATAAACGCGAACGCGTCGTAATTGTCACCGCTCAAGGTAGGCGGCTGGCCGAAGTCTTCAGCGACGAATCGATCCTTGAAGATCAAACGATCCACGTCAGTCCAGGCACGAATATCCAGCAACTCCCCGAAGCCGGCACATTGACTCTGATTCAGGGACAGCTTATGGAAGGCTGGCAATCAAACAGCCTCGCCCTCCAGGTCTTTACCGATACCGAGATCTTTGGCTGGTCCAAACGCCGCAATGTCGCACGCCGCAAGCCAGTTACCCCGGCCTCCTTCCTGGCCGAAGTCAATCCGGGAGATTACGTTGTTCACCAGGAACATGGCATTGGACGCTTTGAAGGTCTCGTCAAACTCAATACGACCGGAGTTGAACGCGAATATCTGCTGATCCGCTACGCCGGTACCGATAAACTCTACATCCCCACCGATCAACTCGACCGGGTTACACGCTTTATTGGCATGGGCGAATCAGTTCCCGCTCTCAGTAAACTAGGGACGGCCGAGTGGAATCGCGCCAAATCGAAGGTCAAGGAAAATGTTCAGGACATAGCTCGCGACCTCCTGCGCCTCTACAGTATGCGCGAGGCAGCGCCAGGACATGCCTACCCACCCGATAGCGAGCAACCCTGGCTGCAAGAGCTGGAAGAAGCCTTCCCCTATGAGGAGACCGTCGATCAGGCCCGCGCAATTGAAGAGGTCAAGTTCGACATGGAGCAGCCGAAACCAATGGACCGCCTCGTCTGCGGAGATGTCGGCTATGGAAAGACCGAGGTGTCGCTGCGAGCAGCCTTCAAAGCTGTCCTGGATCAACGCCAGGTCGCAATCCTGGTACCAACCACCGTGCTGGCCTTACAGCACTTCAACACCTTCAAGGAGCGACTCAAGGCCTATCCTGTACGCGTTGAGCTTCTCAGCCGTTTCCGCTCGGCCAAAGAACAGAAGCAGGTCCTTGAAGATCTGGCCATTGGCAAGGTTGACATCATTATTGGCACCCATCGGTTGCTGCAAAAAGATGTTGTTTTCTTAAATCTTGGCCTGTTGATCATCGACGAAGAGCAGCGTTTCGGTGTCGTCCACAAGGAGCGGCTCAAACAGATGCGTAATGAAGTCGATGTTCTGACGATGACCGCGACGCCAATTCCGCGCACACTGCATATGTCGCTTGTAAACCTGCGAGATATGAGCGTGATCGAAACGCCGCCACAGGAAAGGCTCCCGATCCGCACGACCATCCGCGAATACGACGAAAGCTTGATCCGCGAAGCGATCATCCGCGAAATTGACCGGGGCGGGCAGGTCTTCTTTGTCCACAACCGCGTCCAGGGAATTCAAACGCTGGCCCAGAAGCTGCAAAAGCTGGTCCCAGAGGCCCGTATCATCGTCGGACACGGGCAGATGGCCGAGGATCAGCTCGAACGCGTCATGCTGGACTTTTCCAGCGGGGAATACAACGTCCTGATCTCAACCACAATCATCGAAAACGGCCTGGATATTCCCAATGCCAACACGATTATTGTCAATAACGCGGCCTTCTTTGGTCTCTCGCAGCTTTACCAGTTGCGCGGACGTGTCGGGCGTTCTACCAGTCAAGCCTTTGCATACTTTCTGTATGGCAAAGAGGCCCGCCTGACACCGATTCAAGAGAAACGTCTGCGTGCAATCTTCGAAGCAACTGAGCTGGGAGCGGGATTCAGGATCGCTATGAAGGATCTTGAGATCCGAGGAGCAGGCAATCTATTGGGGGCGAATCAATCTGGCTTTATGAACTCGATCGGCTTTGATCTGTACAGTAAACTGCTGGCGGAAGCTGTACAGGAATTACAGGGTCAAACCGTTGAGGCCACGGCCCCAGGCGTCTCGATTGATCTTCCTCTCGACGCCTACCTGCCTGACGAATACATTGGGGATCGGACCTTAAAGGTGAATTTCTACCAGCGCCTGGCAAATCTCACCCGAATCGAAC
>DASSXK010000762.1:0-4697 GCA_035703945.1 Ktedonobacteraceae bacterium
GGTGCGGTATATGATCGGCTCAATCTAAGCTGGGTTGTCGAATCGATCGAAACGATCGTATAGATTTCGCTATCACCTCCAACCTGGAAGGGCATACCCACCAGCGTCGGATTCCAGTTCGTTTCGTTGCCAGTAACGGTGCTGGAACCATTCACCAGCGTCACGTTTCCTACAGCGTAGACCGGTGGAAGCGTCAGGCCAGCGGAGGCATCGTTTTGAGGGACGCTATCAAAAATCGTATACGCTCTGTTCGCGCTACCGGTGCCGCTATAGGGTTGCTGCAACGTTAATTGCGTAGATGAAACAATATTCGCAACGAGGTAGTGGGTAGCATCGCCTGCCAGTTGCAATGTTCGGCCCGTCAGACCAATGGTCCAGTTTGTCCCCTGGCCTGCCACAGTGGTAGAGCCAGCAGTGACGGTAACAGTTCCGGTAGCGGACGAGGACCCAATATTGCGAACGCGCAGGTGCAAAGGGGAGCTGGCATCATTGCCAAGAATAGCAAACGAATCTGATCCCGAACGCAGCCAGGCACCAGCATAGGCGTCGACCGCTGGCACGGTTGTGATATCAGTCTGGACAAAACTCTCTGCACCATCTGAGCCTGGCACAAAAGAGATATTGCTGATCGTGGTTGGAAGCACGTTCATGCGCCCGGAGTGATAATAGATCCGAAACTCGCTGGTATCGGGGGCCTGCTGCATCTGGGCCTGCGTCCAGGACCAGCGTACACGCAATCCAACCAGGGATTGTTTCTCTGCACTACTGAGTGTCGCAAACCAGGCGTTATAGGCACTATCACGCAGCAAGGTAGGGTCCTGAGGATCAAGCGCGTAGGCCTCAATGCCGGTCGGGGCCGGTGGGACGCGCTCGCTCAAGAGTTGAACGGCGGAGGGATTCACAATCGAATTTCCCGGCGGGTCTTTATAATAGCGAGGACGAGGATCAGGGACGGGTATCCACTCATACCAGGGACCCGGCCCGCTGTTTGGGCTATGCCGCCCAAAAATGTCGATGCCACTGACCTCGTAACTGTACCAACCATCGGCAAGCGCTGGATCGACATAGTACATCCGGAAAGGTGGCCAGGCAGGCGAAATCTGAACAGCACTATTCAGATTTCCCGACACAAGCACAGGCTGATTCTGGGTAATCGGAGTATAGCTGCCAGGAACGGTCGGGGCCGTCCCATTCCCCAGGCTGGCACGCCAGAGATGGTACATGATCGCTCGTCCAGGCAACAGGTTGCCTTGATCGGTAACAGAGAGATCCCAGCGCAACCCAACATTATTTGAAGCATCTTGATTGGTTCCATTCGCTGTCAGGCGGCTATTACCTGGAAGGGCATATAAACGCAAATCACCGGGTGATTGCAGTGGAACAGCCGGAGCAATCTGTTTGTTGAAGACAATACATCCTTCAAGGGTTGCAAAGTTATCCTGTTGTAGCCGCGCCAGAACGTTAGCTGAATTAAGACCGCCAACTCCTGAATAATCCGCCACAAGCAGGTAGTCAAAAGCGGTAGCAGACGTGGCTTTCTGATCCACCCAGTAGATTCCGGTCATCTGGGCAATCGCTGGTTGCAAGGTACTGAGGAGCACAGTATCAATGATCCGTTGAGGAGCCAGCGCAGGAGGCGTACCACTAACCGCACTATCCTGTTGGCCACTAATTCTGGCGTTGATCTGGTATGCTTGACCGCCAAGGGTACCGCCAGCATATACTCGATCCAGCGTTAATTGCGTCGGGGAGCTGATACTGACAATCGTATAAGGAACCTGATCGCCAGCCATTTCAATGCTTAAACCAACAAGCGAGGCATCCCACTGCGTCCCGCTTCCGACCACATTTGTGGCATTCTGGGTGACAGAGACGGAACCAGATGTCTTGATTGGCGCGGGAAGCACTCGGCTCCCCATGCTTCCTGCGGCGCTCCCGCCACTGACGAGCTGGATAAGGTGGTCATGATACTGCGCGAAATTGTCATTGTTCAAGGCATAAGCTACGTTCTTGGCGGAAGCTCCCCGATAAGCCCGACTCAGGACGAGCTTCGTGGGAGAGATGACCTGGATGACGGCATAGGCTGTTAGATCGCCTTTGACCTGGAGCATAGCGTTTGCTATAGGTGCTCCCCAGGCCGTACCGCTGCCAATCACAATTGAAGAACCTTGCACGAGTGTGATGGTGCCTGCATTGGTAATCTGAGTAGGTGGTGCGGTAAATTGACCGGGGGCCCCATACACGACTCGTTGCCGAGCCAGGCTACGCGCGGCCTCCAGATTTTCTGCCGCGCCGGGCGTACAGGGATAGTCAGGCTGAGTAACAGGCAAGCGCAAAGGATAGGTAAAATCAGGCATCTGTGTCCAACCAACAGTGGCCTCCTGCATCAGCGGAACAACCCCCAGGTCGATCAGTGCGGCAGTGTCAGAGCTAAACTCAACCTCGCTTATCCCTTCAAATTCTAAGCTGGATGAGATCACTTGTCCGGCCTGTCCCCTGATCTGTGTTTGCGCAACTGGAGTTGTGCCAGAGTAAGCGGTCGCCTCGATCGCAACCAATCGTCCGGTGCCAAAACAGAACTGATTGAGAAGTGAGTGACTACCACTATCGTCCCTATTACCTTTACCAATAGCAGTAAGGTCAGTCCCATCCGCGTTATTGGTGAAATCTGAGTGCGGTTGAATGACAATGCGTGTAATCGCCTGGCCTGTTATTGTCAGTGTTTCGGGTGTGCGTCCATAGGGAATCATCGTTGTGGCGCTACCCGCACTGCTGCCATCGGCATTAAAGGCTTCAACGCGGACTGATTTGACCAGCGGCGTCAGCGTTAGCTGAACAAAGGTCGCCGGCGTTGGCAGGGTGACATTGACATTCCATTGACAATCAAAGCCGGTGACCTGAGTTCCCATCCCTGGCACAGAGAGAATATGCGATACAGGCAAGCTTTTTCCATTCGCGTCAAAAGCGTTAAAGCTCACGCCCTGCTCGGTATCGGGATTGGGCCCGGACCCTGGTGCCCGATTGGAGAAATCGATGACTGTGCGCGTCGCGGGAGGATCGCCCGCTCGGGCACGCAAGCCGATTGTTGATTGGATACTACGCATCAGTTGGTCGGAGGGAAAGGTGATGCGCGTATAGGCACGGTGATCCAGATCGAGCTCTACCTGGCCGGTTGGCGGAAAATCATCTGTCAGAACCAAATTTTGATCGCTACTCAACTGACCATAAGGCGTATTCAAGAAGTTGAACGGTAAAGGGCCGGGATGTAAATTTCCCAGCGCACTGCTCAAGAGGATAGGCGTTCCGGCCCGATGAGGACGCCGGTAGAGATAAAAGCCGTACCAGGGAAAACCCCGCTCTGAAGGAAATGCCCAGCGTAAATGGACTCCATCAACCAACGGAGGCTGAATGTTATTGGGGGGTCGATCCTGTGCAATCCCCAGACCAACCATAGTCAAGTTTGGCGTTTGTAAAGCCATCAGGTCAATCTCCTTTTCATCTTGCTCTTACAAAATACGCCGCGACGGCGCTCTCGCCCCTCCTGTACGCTTTGCAAACAGGCAGCATTGGAAGCCTCCCTAACTTGAGCGGTGCGTTCAGTCAGCGAAGTGAATGGCTTGCTATTAAAAGAATCAAAGGCACTGTAGAAGAGGAATGATGTCCTTCTGGAGACGAGGAAAGGGGAATTTTTTTAAGATATTTGAAGAAATATCACATATTTACTTTTAAAAAATCGTATATTGCTCGCTTTTAGCCTTTTTGCTTATATGTTTGACTGATTGTTGAAAAAAATTATATATTATTTATACTGTATTTTCTTAACCCTCAGGCAAGACTGGCGGTCTGTCCATCTTTATGGAAATGCGGCCGCCTACGGCGGCGAGAGAAGGGGGGATAACCAGGGCACAGCCCTGGACCCAGGCAACGGGCTTCGCCCCTTGCAACCCCATTGCTTCTTGTGGGGCAGCAGGGGCGAATAGACCAGGCCAATGAGGGGAGAGGGCAATAAACCAGGGCTAAGCCCTACCCAGGCAATGGGGCAAGCCCCTTGCAACCCCATTGCTTCTTGCGGGGCAGCAAGGGAGAATACCAGGCCAAAGAGGTGAGAGGAGGGATAACCACAGTATGGCAGAGGCTTCGCCCTTTGCAACCTCCTGGTTATTCATCCGCAATGAGAGAGGGGCACCTTTCATATAATATTAGTCGTATTATCCGGAGAAAATCTCGAAAAGTTGAAGAAAATGATCAGGTTGAAGAAAAGGTTAAAAAGTAGAGGAGTATTGAGTCCTTCTGATAGCAGGCCCACCCTCCTGCGCCAGTTGCGTGCCCTTCCCCTGAACTGGCTTCATCTCTCTCTGGCCGCTCGGATAGTGCTTGTAACCTTCTCTTATGCCCTGGGAATCAGCGGGCTTGTGCTTTTATTTCCTCGTACGCTCAATGGGAGCAGCATGTTTCTGCCGATCGTCGGTGCCTGCTGGCTGTTTCGCTATCGCGGACTACTGATCAGTCTTGTGCTCAACGGCCTGAGTTTCCAGCTTACCTACCTCTTCTGGCTAAAGGGCATGATGCCTGATAGCGCTTTCATGGTGGGAGGAATTATTGGCTTTGTGACTTCACTTGGATTGGGACTGGTCATATGCTGGTTGCGAACGGCGGTGGACCTTGTGCAGGTGGCTCGCCAGCAAGCGATTTTGGCA
>DASSXK010000297.1:0-2146 GCA_035703945.1 Ktedonobacteraceae bacterium
CTCGAAATGACCGAGCGTGTTGGCGCGAAGCTTCCCCCCGTCGAAATTATCGATCTGCGTAACGAGCTTCAGGCTGGCAATACAAGTATCATCAGCCGCCGCCTGCACAGCGAGTTGGAGCAGGTGCTGGAAAACCACCAACAGGCGATTCTTTATCTCAATCGGCGTGGGGCGGCAAGCTGCGTGCTCTGCCGGGAATGTGGTTTTATGGCGATGTGCGAGAACTGCGATATTCCACTGACCTATCACGCCACGGAACGGGTCCTGCTCTGTCACTACTGCAATCAGCAAAGTAAGGTTCTCCAGGCCTGCCCTCAGTGCAATAGTCTGAGCGTACGCTACTTTGGGCTGGGAACTGAAAAAGTTCAGCAGGCAATTCAACGGGCCTTTCCACAGGCGCGTATCCTGCGCTGGGATCGCGATACGGCCCGCCACCGCCATGCCCACGAGCAGTTGCTGGACCGTTTTGCAAACCGCGAGGCCGATATTATGATCGGGACGCAGATGATTGCCAAAGGTCTCGATCTGCCCGGCGTAACGCTCGTTGGGGTCGTTTCAGCGGATATTGCTCTGACCCTGCCAGACTTCTCAACAGCCGAACGAGCCTTTACCTTGCTTACCCAGGTCGCTGGTCGGGCCGGTCGCGGGGGCGAGGCTGGTCAGGTAATTATCCAGACCTTCAATCCAGAGCATTTCTGTATTGATACCGCTTCCCACCACGATTATCATGGCTTCTACAAAGCAGAAATTGAGTTGCGTCGACGCTATGGTTATCCACCGTTTCGCCAGTTTGTCAAATTTACCTACGGTCATGAAAACCGCCAACGTTCCCAGAACGAAGCCCTGCTGCTCTGCGAGAAGCTAAATCAATGGATCGATCTGCTGAAACTTGAAGATACTGATATCGTCGGACCCGCACCCGCACTGATGGAACGCGTACGCGGCAAGTATCGCTGGCAGATGATTGCCCGTGGACCAGAGCTTCACCAACTGGTACGCGTCATCAATGCACCCGGCTGGGAGATCGATATTGACCCGGTCAGCAACCTCTAATACCGTTTTGCCTGACACATAATTAAATAGCTCACTTGCTTTTTTTGATCACCTGGAGGATGATACGTTTATCTTAACAGACAAATGTGATCTCAAGAGGCAAAAACAGTTTATGAGTTCTTCGATCAAACATTGCGCAAATTGTGGTGCTACGATTCGCTTCGATGCCAGGTTTTGCGATAGCTGCGGTCAACCGCAACTGGCGTATGCCAGCACGGCCACGGGCCTCCTCACAACCACGCATGAGCTAAAACTGCGCTACCGGATCATCGAAAAGCTGGGTCAGGGCGGCTTCGGCGCGATTTATAAAGTGGAGGATCTGCTTTTTACCAATGCCATCCGAGCGGTCAAAGAGATGGGGATGCGCGGTCTGGATGCACAGGAGACGCAGGAGGCGATTAGCGCCTTTAAACACGAGGCCATGCTGCTCGCCAACCTGTCTCACCCCAACCTGCCCCACATATATGACAACTTTGAAGAGCTTGGTCGCTGGTATCTCGTCATGGATTATATTGACGGCCAGACTCTGGCGAAGCACCTTGAGGAGGCTCCGGCTGGCAAGCTCCCACTTCCAGAGGTGTTACAGATCGGACTTCAGCTCTGTACAGTACTGGACTATCTACACAACCACCAACCACCGATTATCTTCCGCGCCCTGAAGCCGGACAATGTAATGCTCACGAAGAGCGGACAGCTCTATTTGATCGATTTTGGCATCGCCCGCTTCTTCAAACCCGGTCAGGCCAAAGATACAGTGAATCTCGGCACCCCCGGCTATGCCTCGCCTGAGCAATATGGTCGCATGCAAACAACGGTCAGGTCGGATATCTATAGCCTGGGAGCCACACTGTACCATCTTGTTTCAGGCATCAATCCAGGGCTGAATCCTTTTCTCTTTCAGTCGCTGGACCTTGATCCCAAACGTCCGGGCAATGCCGAGTTGGAAACGCTCATTATGCAGATGCTCGAAATGTACGAGGATAAGCGACCAACCAGCGCGAAGGTCGTCAAGCAGGAGTTGCAACGTATCGAAGATATGCAAGAAGTCGCGGTTAACCAGCCTGCCAGACTGGCACCGGCGGGAACCGCCCGG
>DASSXK010000079.1:0-6839 GCA_035703945.1 Ktedonobacteraceae bacterium
TGCCAACTGGACCTGGAGCGATATGCAGACGGATGCTCAGAAGTTGACCAAAAACGCTGGTAAGTCCAATTCAGTCTATGGTATCTCACTTTCCGCTGACCTGTCTCGCTTTGGGGCCTTCCTGCTGGCCAATGGCGGCTCTGTCCTGAATAAAAATGGTACGCAGGCAACTTTCAACGATTCAGTCGGCGTCAATACCATGAATTTTTATGATAGCTTCTTCAAGAACAACTCAGGTGCTCTGCCAACCACCGTTGGTGCACCCTGGAACGGCGATGCGTTTGGTAAACAGCGCGCTGCAATGGCAATTGAAGGTGGCTGGTTGATTCCTTACATGACTACGACGTACCCGAGTGTTCAGTATGGAATTGCTCCCCTGCCTGTGGCTCCTACTGGTAAACGTGCCAACCTGACCTTCACGAATGCCTGGGCTGCCTCCGCGACAACCAAACATGCTGAAGCTGCCTGGGAACTGATCAAGTACATGACTGGCTCGACTGTTCAGGAAAGTCAGCTTAACCAGGGCTTTGCTTTGCCAACCTTGAAGAGCCTGTCGAATGCACCATACTTTGCTTCGCATGCTGGCTTCAAGACCCTCTTCGATGCCGCATCCTATAGCTATGCTGACTACTACGGTTCGCAGGATACCACCATCCACACCGATGTTGGTAATGCAATCGACTCGGTTGTGCTTGGCAAACAGGATGCACAGTCGGCACTGAACGATGCCGCGACCAAGGTCAATAGCCAGCTTCAAAATGGCTAGCTGAGACTGGACACTTCTATTGAGTAGAAACGGCACCCGTGTCCACTGGGCGCGGGTGTCATCTCAATTATGGTCTCTCATCGACAGGTTTTTCATTAGGAAGACGTCATGGATCTCTCTGCTGGCAGAGTAGATCATCCAGATCTCAGAAGGAGAATGCTTATGGCTACTCAACCTACAGTCCCATCTGTGGCGAGTAATCCACCGCTCACGCCTGAAGGAAGACGCGGGCTTATGCGAGGGACCGGTAATAGAGATCCTCGTAAACGCGCTGATACTATCGCCGCCTATCTTTTCCTGGCTCCTTATCTTATCGTTTTGTTGGTGTTCTGGATCGGCGTCTCGCTGTATGGACTCGGTCTTAGCTTCTTCCGTATCGATCTTGGTTTCACAGGAGCGGTTTTTGTCGGTCTTAAAAACTACATCCAGCTTTTCAATCAGCTTGCCAATCCCGGCCTGAGCGATTTCTGGACCTCAATGGGGAATATCGTCAAGTTTACTATCTTTGTCGTGATCGGACAGACGATCCTGGCCCTGGTGCTGGCGCTTTTGTTGCAGCAATTGAAACGGGCACGTGGTGCCTTCCGCACGATCTTTTATATCCCCGCTGTGACGTCTTCGGTGGCTACCTCTCTGATTTTCCTCTGGCTGTACAATCCCGATGGCATCATCAACTATATCCTCTCGCTGGTACACATCAGTGGGCCCGACTGGCTGAACAATGTGTTCTGGGCCTTGCCAGCACTGATGCTGATTAATATCTGGACAACTGGTGCGACGTTCATGCTCTATTTCCTGGCCGGGTTGCAAGATATGCCAAGAGAGCTGTTTGAGGCTTCAGAGGTAGATGGCGCCACGAATCTCCAGACGTTCTGGTTTATCACTGTTCCGCTGCTGCGTCCAACAATCTTTCTGGTGGTAGCGCTGGGAACGATTGGGGCCTTCCAGATGTTTGACCAGGCCAAGTTTATGACCAATGGTCAACCACTGAACTCGACCTTAACGCCGATGCTTGAAATCTACAATGAGGGCTTCCTGAATGGAGGCTTTGGACAGGCGGCAGCGATGTCTGTGGTTCTGTTCGCCATCATTTTCATTGTCACGATTTTGCAGCGCAGCTTTATCGATCCAGGTAACAACCAATAAGGAGGCAGTATGGCACAGGCACAGGTAGAACAATCCCGGCCAGTTGAATTAGCCCAACCTGAGAAACCAGAGCGCCGGCCAATTCGCTGGTGGCATATTGTCGTCTATGTTTTTCTGGCGGTCTTTACGCTCACATCGATTGGGCCGTTGATCTTTACGTTCATTTCTTCGTTTAAGACTATGAGCGCCGTCTTGCTGTTTCCTCCTACGCTTCTTCCTCAGCCTTTCGTCTGGAGCAACTATACGCAGATTTTGGCCAATCCGCTCTTTCTGCGCTGGATGTTGAATGCCTTTATCTACGCCGTTGGGGCGACGGTTCTGAACGCGATCTTTTCTGCAATGGCGGGCTACGCGCTTGGACGTATGAATTTTCCAGGCAAGAATCTCATTTTCCTGGTCACGCTTAGCGTGATGATGATCCCAAATGCGATTACCCTGATTCCAAAGTTCCTGGTTGCAAGCAACCTGCACCTCATTAACACCTACTTCGCGCTGATCTTGCCCGCGATGGTACAGCCTTTCTCTGTCTTCCTGATGGTGCAGTTTATGAAAAGCTTGCCGAAAGAGCTGGAGGAATCGGCCACAATTGATGGCGCTTCACGCTGGCGGACGTTCTACCAAATTATTCTGCCGCAGGTGAAGCCAGCGATTACGGCGGTGGTGATTTTGACCTTCCAGGGTGCCTGGAACGATTTTCAGTGGCCATTGGTCGCGCTGGGGACGCAGGATATGTATACCCTGCCACTCGGGCTTTTCTTCTTTAAGAGCGCCCATTATACTGAGTATAATCTGCTGTTGGCAGGTTCAATGTTTAATACAATCCCGATTTTGATTATTTTCTTCATTTTCCAACGCTACTTTATTGAGGGCGCGACTTCTTCGGGAGTGAAGGGATAAATTCCTCCCTGTGATGGTGGAGTTTATGCGGATAGCTGAGGAACAAGACATCGAAGCCGGGCGGTTTTTGATTTGTGTTGGAAAGGTTAGACAATAGTGAATAGAAAACACCCTGCTTCCTCGCAGGCTAAGCCCTCTCTGGAAAGAGAGGGCTTAGCTATACTCTGGCGCGAGGCAGTGGCAACAATTCAGGCTTTACAGACCCCGATGGGGGTGATGGCCAGCGGAAAAGATGATCTGTTTCACGCGCTTTTTGGGCGTGATTCGCTCTGGACGATTCTGCTGGCTCTGGAGGCTGGACGTCGTTTGCCAACTCCGAATGCTCAGGAGGAAGGGAATACAAAGGATAGTTCGCTTTTGCAGCCAGAGGTTTATCGCGATTGGCTTTTCGGCCTGTGTGAGGATGTACTCTGTGGCCTGGGAAGCCTGCAAGGCCAGGTTGTCAATGATATCAATGAGGAGCAACCTGGCCGCGTTGTACACGAGCACTGGGACCCGGTTCCGCCTGCCATGCAAGAGGCGGGCTGGCCGGTGATCAATGGGAGCTATTATGGTGCCTTTGATGCCACGATGCTCTATCTGATTGCGGTGGCCCACGTCGATGATTTTTTTGATGATCGCAGGCTATTGGAATCCCTCTGGCCCAATATTCAGGCGGCCTTGCTCTGGATGTTAGACTGGTCCGATCTTGACGAAGATGGACTGGTAGAGTATCAACTGCGCAACCCGGATGGAATCGGCCTGAGGAATCAGGTCTGGAAGGATAGTGGCGAGTCAATTCGCGCTCCCGAGGGCCAGAAGTTGTATTATCCGCTGGCCTGGATCGAAATCCAGGGCTATGCACTGGAGGCTTATACCAGTTATCTCACGCTGGCTCAAAAGCTGGGGCGACTCAATCCAGAGTTGCAAGCGAAGATTGAGCCGCGTCTGGAGGGCCTGAGAAAAGGGCTGGCACGTTTCTGGCTCACTGACGAGGCCTTTCCGGCGATAGCCCTGGATGGCCAGAAGCAGCCAATTGAGGCGGTTGCTTCAAATCCCGGTCATCTGTTGTGGGCCAGGGCTGTCAATGTCGAGCAGGCCAGGCAGATCTGCAAGCGGCTGATGGAGCCAGATATGTTCACGCCCTGGGGAATTCGTACGCTTTCCGAGAAGGCCTATTTTTATGATCCCTTTAAGTACCAGGTTGGGACGGTCTGGCCCTTTGATAACGCGGTCATCGCGCTGGGGATGGAGCATTATGGCTTTAAGCACGAGGCTCGTGAGCTTGCCCGGACGGTGCTAGAAGCAGTCCAGTTGAGCGGAGGTCCGGTTGAACTGTACATGGTGCTTCACGATTATATGATCCGCTCACCCCGGATCGACCAGAAACTGGCCCTGGTGGAGTATCCTTACGCCAGCAGCGTGCAGACCTGGACCGCTGCGACCATCCTCTATCTGATTACACTCTTTTTGAACGAGTAGGCTTCTCAGGTAAGATCAGTAAGCACGTGCCTTTGTTTTAATCGCAGGGCACGTGCTAATTTTTCGTTCTATAGTATGGATCTCTCAGGCGACCTTCTTTTGTTTTATCTCAACTGTAACCTCCTCGCGTATTCATCTTCAGCACGCCAGTGCTATCGTACAAACTAGCTAAATTTATGCTCTGTATGCGATACCTACAAAAGCAAGGGCTTCTATTCTTATGCCCATTTTTAGGGCTTAGTCAAGATCAGGAGGGGATAGTGAGACAAAACAAGTTAAACAGGCAGAAAAATGCCGATGCCGGGTCGTTTGCGCAAGCTGTGAAAGGATCGAGCAGTCGGCGGGCATTTTTGCGCCAGGGTATCACCGTTGGAGGTGCAGGAATCATTGGCGCGGGCCTGCTGGCTAACGGCCTTCCGGCCTTTGCCGAAGAGAGGGACGACAATCTCACGCGTGGAGATATTGCGATTCTCCGTTTTCTGTCGGCGGCCGAAATTCTCGAAACCGATTTGTGGATTCAGTATAACGAGCTTGGAGGTATTCAGGACAGCGAAGTTCCTGGTGGGAGTGGCAGCAAACCGTATGTTGATGCGCTGGCACAATTGGATACTGATATGGCTCAATACATCCACGATAATACCGAGGATGAGATGACCCACTTCACGTTTATTAATGCCTACCTGGTATCAAAGGGCGCGGAGCCTGTCAACCTGGATCGCTTTCGTACGTTGCCGAGCAGTAAAGCGACGGGTGCTCGCCAGATTGGTCGCCTGACAAACCTTATGCAGTTGACCGTTGATACAAGTTGGTGGGCGAAATACAGGAGCCGTACGAAGAATCCCGATTTTGGCGATACCTTCCCTCAGGCGATCCCAGGCCTGAGTCAGGGCATGTTCCCGGCGATTCCCAGGGATGATAACGATCTTGGACCCGATAAACATATCCAGGCAATCGCCAATACCGCTGGCTTCCATTTTGCCTTTATCGAGCAGGGAGGGACCAGTCTCTATCCCTCGCTGGCTCAACGGGTGACAAATACTGAGGTCTTACGTATCTTGCTTAGTATTGGGCCAACCGAGACCGCTCATTTTCAAACCTGGATGGATAAAGCGGGCAATGCACCCGCTCTGACTGATCCTACAAATGGATTGGTGTTCCCTGACCTCAATAGTCCTCCTTTTGGGGGAGAAGATTTCCAGACCAACCTGATTATGCCTGAACCAACGATCTTCCTGAGTCGCAAATTCCCGCCTTGTTCGATCATTCGTCCAACAGCGACACAGGGGGCTGCGATGGGGGCCGTCAAAGCTTTGACCAACGATGGCCTCTTCCGGGGACAGTCGCAGGCCTTCTTTGCCGTCCTACGCCATCTGGCTGAGCAGGCTGATGCGGCTCAACGCGGCTCATGAGCCTTGAAGATTTGTGGTTTATGATTGTGTCTGAATGTTTGGTTGAAATCGACTAACAAAGTGAATAATGGATACATATGGAAGGTTCACCACGAAGTAGCATGTGGTGAACCTTCCATTGTTTACATAATATTATATTTATTCGTCTTGTTAAGGCTTGCCATGATCGGGTTTCTGAAGGGCAAAACGCCTGTAGAGGGCGAACGGCCCGCTGCCTGTTCGCACCAGAGCATCCTCAAGTCTGACCTGAGCAAAAGGTGTACTGGTAAGGGCTTTCTTCAGGGCCTGTGGCTTGATAAACCTGAAGTCATAGATCCAGAGATGTCCGCCCGGTCGCAAGACGCGGTAGAGATCGCGCAGAGGCTGCTCCCACTCATCCCAGTGATGCATACTAATCGTCGAGACGATCAGATCGAAGGCCTGGTCCTGGTAGGGGAGGTGGGCGACATTGCCAACCTCAAAGTGGACTCGCTCTTCCAGGTGGGCTTTTGCCGTATTTTGGTTAGCCTGTTGGATCATCCCTGCTGATATATCTACTCCAAAGACCTGGAGTTCCGGCAGGTGCTGTGCAATGCCAATCGCGAGCCTGCCAGGACCCGTGCCAACGTCCAGGATTGTCCCTTCGCTGAGCAGCATCGCGCTATCATTAATAACACGTCGGTATAAGTTTCTGGTCAGTTTTACCATCGTGGCGTCATAGATCTGGCTTCCACTGCCAGTAAACAGAAAATTAAAATGACCCCCCGTTCGTCGCATAAAAGTATCGCCTTTGATTCCGTGGCTGTGCATCGTATTTCTCCTGACCCAATCAGTGTATCTATGCTTACTTGCCATTGTTCAACAGCAATTGATACAATAGGTATACCTGAGCATTGGAAGGGATACAAGTACGCAAAATAATTTGCCTATGGCAAGCAAAACGCGCTATTACAAGGCAATTCGCAACGGCACGCCTGCTGAATGCTTTGCAAGCAGGTCGCATTGGAAGTTTCCTGCCTGGAGCGGTGCTTGCACCAATACAGGTAGCTTCTCAAGCGTGTTCAGTCAGCGAAGTGCAGGGAATTCGACGAATGGAGCAAGAGATGACTCATCAAAAACAATCGACAAGGTGTCCAGCTGGCATGTTGACGGTTGGGGGGAGATGGAAGTTACAGATTGTC
>DASSXK010000282.1:0-2184 GCA_035703945.1 Ktedonobacteraceae bacterium
AAAGGCTCCTCCAAGCGCGACGACACCCGTTACAAACATTGCTCCCAGGCCGAATTTGCCGAAAAGCTCATGGGCATGTAAGGCCGAATCAGAGACCTGGGGGAGATTCTGCACGGCGTGGGCCGCCGGATCTCCTGTCTGATAGGTCGCTGCTGTGACCAGCGCAATGATTACCAGGAACCAGAGAGAAATCTTTTGGATAAAGGTGTTGCGGAAGAAGAGTGCAATGATAAACAGGGCGGTCGTAAAAAGTGATCCCATAATCGGAACGTGATTGAGTATGAGATGCAAATGGGCAAGTGTATACACTATTCGTTACCTACTCATTCTAATGATGTTATAGAAGCGACCGTAGCCGGAAGCAGATGGTCTGGCTATTGTTTCTCAGAGACATGAGATGAGAATTAAAATATGTTTCTATACTTTTCCTACACGTTTCTGTCGACGTTCAGGCATACAAAGGAAAAAATTGGCGAAAGTAACCCGAGATCTTCTCAAAATTGTGGGCTTTCGTTGCAGGCGGAATATGATAAACTACAGTATCGCTCTGGTTAGCAAGGTGAAAACTTTAAATACAATTTGCAACGACGCTCTTGCGTCTACTGAAAGTTTGATAAGGCGGCTTTAGAACCCCATCTGGAGCATTTGCAGAGCATGATGCTCCTGTGCCCACTCAATTACTTTCAGTAAGCCGTGCACTTCGTTGACTGAAGGCGCTTGAGAAGCCAGGAGAACGTTGCCAGCAACGATCAAGCTGAATCATTCCTATGTTGTCTGCTTGCAAAGCGTTCAGGAGGCGCGAGAGCGCCGTTACGAAGTGACTTGTAAGTGTTAGCGAATTGAGGCCTTGCCCTATAGAGAGCAGCCAGCACCCACAGCACAGCACACTTGAAAATAAAGTGCGGTGTGCCGTAAGTGCTGGCATCCGCCTGCTCAGTTGACTGAAGAAATGGTATCTACTTTCTTCGTGAGACCTGTAGGTGGAGTGAAGAAAGCAGATTCAGATAGAGGAGATGGAGATGCCCAACAAGGTTTTAGCTCCCGTTCGTTCGATTGGCATTTTGACTGGTGGTGGTGATGTGCCCGGCTTGAATCCTGCAATTAAGGCCCTGGTTTATCGGGCGGAGGTGATTGGTCTACGCGTTGTTGGCTTGCGTGCGGGTTGGGAAGGAATTACCCTTCTTGATCGCAATCGCAGCCTTGATGAACTGACCTTCCGCTATGATGATCCCGATTCCTGGGAACATGGCTACGTCATGCCGCTTTCGCGCCTTACCACGCACGATATTGATCGTCAGGGCGGCACGATCTTACAATCTTCACGTATGAATCCCCAAAAGGTCAGGGTTGATAACTTGCCGCCGCATTTGAAAAGGTATGCTGAAGGCCGCTCGGAAGGCGAGCGGGTTGATCTCACTGATGAGATAATTGCGAACCTGGATTTTCTAAATTTGGATGGTCTGGTTGTTATCGGGGGAGATGATACCCTGAGCGCCGCTATCAACCTTGGCAAACGTGGCGTGCCCGTCTGGGGTATCCCCAAAACAATGGATAACGATGTGCCTGGCACGGAATACTGCCTTGGCTTCCAAACGGCGATCAGTCGCGCAACTGAGTATATTAATCGTATCCGCTCAACCGCTAATTCGCATCATCGGACCGCTCTGTTCCGTATCTTTGGGCGCGATGCTGGTTTTACGGCTTTAGAGACCGCGATTACGGCCTGGGTTGATCGTGTACTGATTCCTGAGGTTCCTGTTCAGATTGATCGCTTGGCTGATTTGATTGCCCATGATCGCCGCAATCCTCAGCAATATTCTACGGTTATTATGGCGGAAGGCGCGAACCTGGGGGTGCCTGTGCCGGAGATCGGCCCCGCTGACGCCTATGGTCATCGCAAAAAGGCCAATGTGGCGGAGTTTCTGGCCGATGAGTTGTCCCCACGCCTTAAAGGGGTCGAATTTTTGACGATTGACCTGACCTATCTTTTGCGTAGCGGTGAGCCAGAGGTCTACGATAAACATATGGCTATCTACTTCGCAAATCTGATTATGAATATGGTTGAGAATGGCGAGCATGGTGTGATGGCTGCCTATCGCAATGGTGACTATATAGTTACGGATATTCCCGGCAAAGATTTCCATGCCCGACGAGTCGATCCCATCGATTATCATACTGAACGCT
>DASSXK010000482.1:0-2857 GCA_035703945.1 Ktedonobacteraceae bacterium
ACAGCCGATGATGAGCAACGCTCAAATACACTCTTGCAGAATATACGTAATAATCTATCGCAATATCTCGATTATTGCAAAGCAATTCAGGATGGCTACCTCCCGGTCGTCCCAACAATCAAACAAGATGTCTATCATTTCGCAAACTCATACGTACCAAAATCAGATAGTAAGGTGCTTGATACCATACATCCGGCCGCCCTGCTGTATGTACAGGTTGATAGTATTTATCAATTAATTGGTGCCCTGTACATGGCCCCTGCTCAATTGTCCGAAGAACAGCTTGATACGCTCTTTCCCGTTGGTATTATTCCCTGGTTCAAACATATAAACTACTGCTTACCTCAAAACGGGCAGCAGGCTACCTCCTCCATCAAAGTGATTACGACCGCATCGGCCTGTGGCCGGGTTGGAGGAACATTCACAGCACAACCCTACAGTTGGATGATTCAGATTTATGCATTTGGTGAATAGAAGCGATTTTTAACACAAAGGGAGAATCAGGTTATGTTATTTTACTCCAATTTTCAACGTTCGCAGTCCCTTTATGTCAGCCCAAACGGCATGACGCAACAGGAAATCGCAAGCCTCAACCGCCAGATTACACGTCGCCGCTGGTCTCCAGGGCTGCTTGGCTATTTGACACTCTTTACCCTGTTGTTCGGAATCATCTTCACCATTCTTCTATTTAAATTATTGTAGCAAGCGCAGGGGGCCATCATATAGGAGATAATTACAATCTCCCTCATAATAAGTAACCTCTTCAATATATTACATTCGTCTTTGCAACAACGGTACTATATGCTCATGTCTATAATACATGACAGAAACACCTGTGAAGACTTCACTATTTCCACATGCAAAAGCGGCTAGCAAGAAATGGTATCAACCAAATAGCCTTTAATATCATGCTCCTCTTTGCTTACCCTGCCCAATAGAGGCCACATCTCACTAAAAGTATGACTGAGAGAATTGACATGCCAATTGCGATAACTTATCATAAAGAGAAAATAGCTCTACCTCTCATGTAAAATTAGATCTATCAACCGCGCGCCCGATCTCTTGTCATATACCCAAATCGAAGCAAAAACAGTTTGGTGGAGTCTCATTTTATCAAAAGCCTATACACTCCGTCTCTATTCAATAGAATAGTGCTTCCACCCGGAGCAGGTGAAAAGCGAGGTTCCCATCCATGCCTTTTATCAAAGGAACAGAGAAGCAGCAAAGCCAGCCCCTTTCGGATATTCGTACGCTTTTTATTGGTCGTACGAATGAATTGCACTTCTTTATAGAATGTATCCTCAAACCTCTGGAGCCAACTCATAATATTGTTTCCATCTCTGGCAACGGAGGAGTGGGCAAATCAACCTTGCTAAAACGCTACATCGAAGAGGTCCACTCAGACGATTTTAGAGACTATTGCCAGATTGCGCTGGTTGATGAACGCCAGACAACCCCGATTGCGATTATGGAAAAATTTGCCGATCAGCTCAATCTCTCCGGGGAGTTCGATAAATCCCTGGCCCAGTACCGTGAAAGCTGGCTGCGGCTCCAAAGGGATGGCGAGTCGAGTGGCGATGCCTTTCTGCGGAAAGCGCCCGACCTCGCCGGGACCGTCGTTGAGGATGTGCCGGTCATTGGTGGTCTGCTCAAAGAGGGAGCCACCATCACGACAAAATACCTCGTCAACAAATATAATGCCCAGCATATCGCTCGCGACCTGAAGCGCTTCGATGATCCCCTCACCAGGCTCACCCGAGCCTTCATCAACGACCTCAATCACCTCGCTGAAACGCAAGTGCTACTGCCGAGCGAGAGAATCCGCCGTCCCCGCCGTATCCTGCTCTGCTTCGATACCTTTGAACAGATGGCCGAGGAGGCCAATCCCTGGCTGTTGGAACACTTTCTGGAAGCCAACATCAACAGCAACATTGTCCTGATCTTTGCCGGTCGCACGCCGGTTGAACGGACGGTTGCGCCCGACCCGCTCAGTTGGAAACGCTATAGCAACGAAAGCATCCTCTATCCAATCGTTCTAAGCAGTTTTTCACGCGACGAGGCAAATATCTACCTGATGGCACGAGGCATCACCGATCCCCAACGACTGGAGATCATCTGGTACCTTTCGCGTGGGCTGCCGCTTTACCTGAGCCTGCTCACCTCCAATCCCCAGGGCGAGGTCGATCCAACGGCCGATGTCGTCGCCAACTTCTTGCGCTGGATACCGCGCCAGGACGATTTGAAAAGACGGCTCGCGCTCGATGCCTCGCTCTTTTCGCGACCCTTCAATCAGGATGATCTCGCAATCTTCAGCTATCTTCCTGTTCAGGAGATTCATGCCTACCATCGCTGGCTGATTTCTCAACCGTTTGTGCGAATCATCGCCCAGAATGGACGCCACAACTACCACGACCTGGCCCGTGAACTGTTCCAGCGTCACATGTATCAGCTTTCGCCCAATGAATCCCATGCAACCCGTCGTCTGTTGGCCGAGCATTACTTGAAACAGATCGACAAATCCTGGCAAGAGATCGGGGCGGCGATCTACAACACCAGCGAATGGTCCGAGCTAACGCTGGCCCTGGCGCAGCAGTGCTTTTACCTGCCCGATAAAAACAGCCATACACTCGGAATTGAGCAGATTCTACGCATCTTCCGCCGGAGCGAGCAGAAAAATGAAGTCACCCATTGCCTGCGTGAACTCGCGGACGAGGGCCATTCCAATATGATCAGTCCCCCGGCTCGCGAGGTCATTCAACTGCTCCTACAATATATCGAAATCGATTCAACCACGCAGGCCTATCTCGATGTTTCCAGCCAGCTAATCAAGCGAGTCGGGAATGAACCCACTTTTCCC
>DASSXK010000663.1:0-8039 GCA_035703945.1 Ktedonobacteraceae bacterium
TGTATGCTGCGGCTCTCAATGGTTATCAGAGCGCGATCATGGCCCCAACTGAGATTCTGGCCGAGCAGCATGCCAGGGGTATCACGGCGATGTTGGAGCCATTTGGGATTCGCACGGTCTTGCTGACGGGGAGCCAGCGCAGCCGCGAGCGAACAGCGGCCCGAACCGCGCTCGAAGCGGGTCAGGCGATGGTCGCAATTGGTACACACGCTTTGATTCAGGACGATGTGAACTTCCAGAGTCTGGGACTGGTGATTATCGACGAGCAGCATCGCTTTGGAGTGGAGCAGCGCGACGCCCTGCGCAAGAAGGGCTATCATCCGCATATGCTGGTTATGACGGCGACACCTATTCCTAGAACGCTCTCCCTGACGCTCTACGGCGACCTGGATGTCTCGGTGATCGATCAACTGCCACCTGGACGTCAGAAAATCACGACGCGTTGGAAGACCGGCTCACAACGCGCTGAAGCCAACCGCCTGATCGCTTTGCAGGTAGCCGAGGGTCGGCAGGCCTTCGTGATCTGCCCGTTGATTGAAGAATCGGAGTCGCTGAGCGCCAAGGCTGTAACCGTTGAGTACGAGCGACTCAGCACCGAAGTCTTTCCAAATCTGCGCCTGGGGCTGATTCACGGCGCAATGAAGGCGGCCGAGAAGGATCAGATCATGCACCAGTTCCGGGACCGCGAAATGGACATTCTTGTCGCGACCTCGGTCATCGAGGTTGGTATCGACATTCCCAACGCCAGCGTGATGGTGATCGAGGATGCGGACCGCTTCGGTCTCTCGCAACTTCACCAGTTCCGAGGACGTGTCGGACGTGGTCAGCACAAATCCTACTGCTATGTGTTGAGCGGGGAAGCCAGCCTGCAATCCGAAGAGCGCCTACAAATCTTTCAGGAGACGGATGATGGTTTTGTGTTGGCGGAACAAGATCTACGCCTGCGGGGTCCCGGCGATTTCTTTGGCGTGCGCCAGAGCGGCATCCCCGAGCTAAAAATCGCCGATCTAGGCGACACTCGCCTGATCGAGGAGGCGAGAGGTCAGGCCATCCGGCTCTGGGAAGAAGATCCCTATCTTCGCCAACCCGAACATACGCCCCTGCGCGAACGCGTCCACCTCTTCTGGAGCGCGTTTATCGCGAACTGAGATTAAAGGGGAGCCTTTCACAGCGGTTGGAGGGCTTCCTTTACTTGATCATCAAATATATCAAATTCGGTTTCCTAAATGAGATTCACACCAATTTCACAAATTTTCACCTTAAGTCAAATTTGACTTAATAAACCTTGACTTGCCTTGACCGAGAGTCCTATAATTTAATTATGTCAAAATTGACTTAACGAAAAAACAAAGCAGAGAAATGTATAAGCACGTAATGTTACTCGGTCTGCTGGTTGAAAAGCCAATGTATGGTCAGCAGATCAGAGAAGTAATTGAAAATCATCACGACGTTTTTGCAGACTTTATCAAAAAGCCAACGATCTACTACCAACTGGATCGACTGGCAATGGATGGATATCTGGAAGTGAGACGCGAGTCGGTCGAAGCACCGGGTCCCGGCTCAGCCCACGAAGATCTGGCCCCCCGCGAACGCGATGTCTACTACATCACGGAATCCGGTCGTCACTACTTCTACCAGCTCCTACGAGATAGCATCTGCTCCTATACACCCGGCCTGAACAGCGTTGATGCCAGTCTGTTTTTTCTCAGACACCTTGCCTCTGGCGAGGCCAGCAAGTTGTTGCAGGATCGCTTTCAGCAGGTGCTGAGTTATAAAACCAGCATGCTCAGCGAGGGCGAAGAGACCCACGACGACGCCCACGAGCTTGTCCGCGACCATAAATTGACGATTCTCAACGCTGAACTCGATTGGCTCCAGCGTACGATCAAGCATTTACAAGAAAAACAAGTGAGTGCAGACTCACATCCAATAACGGCGCAGCATCCAACGCCGCCAATACATATTCCAGGCAATTTGTAAGCAGTTACATTTATTCCTGGATATAGATCAGTTATGTCAAATTTGACGTAACTGGTCTTAAGGAGCTTTTGTTGACATGGGTCGAATAATGCGTTCGCCATTATTTTTAATGGCTCTCACGATTTTTATAGATTTTACAGGTTTTGGGCTGGTTATTCCACTGTTACCATTCTGGGCACAACACCTGGGAGCCAATCCCTTCGAAGTCGGCTTGATTTTGACCATCTATGCCCTGGCCCAGTTCCTATTTACTCCTGTCCTGGGCAGCCTGTCTGACCGTTATGGCCGACGCCCGATTATTCTGGCGTCGCTGGCAATCGAGGCGCTGGCCTTCGCGCTAACGGCCCTGGCCCCCAACCTGCTCTTCTTGTTGCTCGCCCGCTTTATCGGCGGACTGGGAGCCTCAAACATCGGCTCGGCCCAGGCGGTCGTCTCGGATGTTACTCCACCACACGAGCGAGCAAAGGGCATGGGCGCAATCGGAGCCGCGATTGGACTGGGATTTGTGGTTGGTCCGGCCCTTGGGGGCATCCTTGCTCCTCTGGGAGCGGCTCTGCCTTTCTGGGTCGCGATGGGAGTGGCGCTGTTGAATGCGCTGCTGGTCTTCTTCCTGCTGCCGGAGACGCATAAGAGCCATGAGCGGACGATGCGTAAAGGGGGTCCAATCCTACTGATCTCGGGCTGGCAGAAAGCCGTCAGGTATCCCGTCGTTGTACGGCTGGTACTGATCAACTTTCTCTTTACCGTGGCTTTTTCGGCGATGGAAGCTATCTTCCCTCTGTTCGCCCAGGCCAAGTTTCACTGGGGCGCGACCCAAAATGGATACGCCTTCACCTATGTTGGCTTCATTGTTGTGATCATGCAAGGTGGCCTGGTTGGTCGGCTCGTTAAACGCTTTGGCGAGCGGAGCTTGCTGATCGCTGGACTGGCCCTGCTGGCACTTGGACTGGCCCTGCTGGCAATCAGCAGCAGCCTGGCCCTCTTGTTGATCGCCCTGGGGGTCTTGAGTATCGGTGATGGAGCGGTTACTCCAACCTCCTCGGCGCTGCTCTCATTTTCAACCCCAGGGGATGCGCAGGGAGAGCTGCTTGGTCTCTCGCAAGGTGCCGGAGGTCTGGCACGCGTGCTGGGGCCGATGGCAGCGGGCAGCCTCTTTCTTATAGGAGGAGCAAGCGCACCATTTATCTCGGCAGCGCTGCTGACCCTGGTTGCACTGGCGATAGCCTTGCCTCGCCTGCCAAAAGCACCACCACAACTACAACAACCAACCGAAGAACTCGTCGAAGTTGAAGCACTGAGTCGTTAATGATGAAGTTATACTGCAAGTCCACTAATCGAGCGAGCTTGTGGTATAAGAATTTTGAAAATAACCTGCATTTCCTGGCCTGAAGGGATGACTCTCTCCAGGCTTTTTATAAACAAGATCTTTGCCCTACCAAGAAGATCTCTGATAGAATATCAAAAGTGGCTCAGATTGGGTCACGCAGGAGGAAAATAAGAAGTTATGCGTATTACAAGTATGGTATTGCGAATTGCCGGTGTGCTGGCCCTGATCTTCGGACTACTTTCCTGGTTCGGAGTGGACGCCATTCCGATCGGAATTCATATGTTGCTCGGACTTATCGTCGTTATCTCGCTCTGGGTGATGGCCTTTTTTGCCTTCCGCATCCCCGGTGGAATGGGGCTGGCAATTGGAGCAATCGTGCTCGGAATCCTGGTGCTGGCCCTTGGATTGACTCAGACAAGTTTGCTGCCTGGATCAGCCCACTGGGTTATTCAGGTCATTCACCTGCTGTTCGGCCTTGGCGCAATTGGTATGGGAGAAATGATCAGCGGACGAGCGCGCAGAACACAATCCATCGTAGCGTAAGCCAGGCTTACGTTCAATTCGGATATGATTATAAAGGGGCAGGCTGCCGGGAAATACGTTTCTCAGTAGCCTGTCCTCTTTATCTAAAAAGAGGACAGCGAGAAAGGCGATGCAGACCAGATTTCTCAGATAAGTATTGCCTATTAGCATTCGATATGGTTTAATAAAATCAACTTATCTTATAGAATGAGTTCGACTAGCTTTGTAATTTACTCCGGTCCGGCTGTGTCCTGATTCGGAGCTCTATAAAAAAGGATATGTGCGTGAGTAAACAGGAAAGGCCGGAGCGGATTGCCGTCTATCCAGGCAGCTTTGATCCTTTGACTAATGGACATCTTGATATTGCCCGCCGCGCCTCATATCTTTTCGACACACTTATTGTCGCTGTTTATGCCTTCCCAGCAAAAAACCTGTTATTTTCGGTTGATGAACGCCTGGCGCTCTGGAGCGAAGTTATCGCCTCTGAAAACTTGAGCAATGTACGCGTTGAAAAGTACACCGACCTGACAGTGCATTATGTACGTTCGGTCGGGGGCCAGGCCATCATTAAAGGTCTGCGCGCCCCCAACGACTTTGAAGCTGAATTCCAACAAGGGCTGATGAATCGCAAACTGGTTCCCGAAATTGAAACGGTTTGTTTGCTGACAAACCTGGAAAATCTTTTTGTGAGCTCGTCTCTGCTTAAAGAAGTCACCCGCCTGGGAGGTGATGTCACCGATATGCTTCCCTCCGCCGTAGTACATGCGTTGCATAAGAAATTTAACTCGTAGCACCTGGTAGATAGAGCCTGGGGCAGGAGGAATAGCATGGATATACTCTATCTCGTTGATAGACTGGAAAATTTGATCGCGAGCAGCTCGCGACTGCCGTTAGTAAACCAGATTGTCATCAAAGAAGCGGATATCCTGAGTGTTGTTGACCAGATGCGAACATCCATCCCCGAAGAAATCAAGCAGGCCCGGCGCATTATTCAGGAAAAAGAGCGCATCATCGCACAAGCCCAATCCGAAGCAACCATACTGCTCACACGCGCACGTGAGGAATCCGAACGGGCAGTCGATCGTGAAGAGCTGGTGCGGAGCGCCTCTGAACGTTCGCAATCCCTCGTCAATCAGGCAGAGGAACGCAGCGAACGGATGAAAAATGAAGCGGATCTCTATGTGGCAGAAACGTTACGCGCCCTGCGCGATCACCTTTTGAGCATCGAGACCGATGTCAGCCGATCAATCCTGAGTATTGAGAAGGGACTGGAAAGCATCGAAGGTCCGCCGGAAGATATAGAAGAACTATACGAAGAAGAATATGACGAGCCGCTTTCCGCCCAACAGGCCGCGCAACCAACGCAACCAGAGCCGCAAAAAAATCAAAACCCGATCGCGCCCCGACGTGCCTCATTGGCCGCTGATACAATGGGCGGCCCGATGTACGCAGACGACTATTAGGCAAAAGGGCGCCCACCCCAGGACTTGACACTCGTATCCGCCTACCCTATAATGAGCAAGCACAAGATGGGAATAAAGCGTCCACATAGTTACGGCTGCGCCATAACCAACTTATTTACCCTCCAATATGGGTAATTTCATCCCCTACCTGTACAGATGAATAAGCAAACAGGCGAAAAGGGATTGCAGGGATTGAAATGAAAGGGATACGGCACCATGCTTTATAATGTGGCGCAATTAATGAAATCCGCAGTAAGCACCTCCTTCGAAGCTGACATCGATGAAACCGGTGTTGCGCTGGACGAGGACCTCAAGATCATCAGCCCCGTCACCGGTCATGTTCGCATGCGCCGTACGAATCAGGGTCTCCTGGTAGATGGCTCGGTAGATCTGGTTCTCGAACTCACATGTGACCGCTGCTTGAAACAATTCGAGCAAGAGATACATGTACCATTTGAAGAGCTGTTTTATCCAACCGTGGATGTCGTGACAGGTGTTCCTCTTCCTCCAATGCAAGAAGAAGATGCCTTCCCCATCGACGATCATCATATGCTTGACCTCACTGAGGCCATTCGACAGAACGTCTTAATCAACTTGCCGATCATGAAGATCTGTAAAGAAGATTGTGCTGGTCTCTGCTCACAATGTGGCAAAGACCTCAACCTGGGGCCTTGCGATTGTCCGCCCGAAGTAGACGAACGGTTAAGTGTACTTGCCAAACTGCTACAAAACGGTTTACAATCGTAACATTCAACCCGAGATTCAAAATAACTTAGTATTATGCCTGGCCCGTGGGTCGGGAAAGAATACTGGTGGAAGAGGAGAACACAGCTAATGGGAGCGTTACCTAAACAACGTACGTCGCACGCCCGCCAGGGTGATCGCCGCGCACATCATCACCTGGATCTGCCCCAGTTGGTTGCTTGCCCACAGTGCAGAAAGCCCCGGCTTTCGCACCATGCTTGCCCCAACTGCGGAACCTATCGCGGCCGCCAGATCATTGCGCCCAAAAATAACCGGGCCTAAGGTGGAGGGAGGCCTGGGATCTTTGCGTGACCAGATCCCCTCCCAACCAGATCTTTTGCAAGATGCGACACATTTATATGTACATAAGTTCATAGAGCCAGGGAAAAGGAATCGCATCTTCCTCGTCCCTCTCTCCCCCAAAAGCACATGAAAGAAGAAGCGCAAGCGCCCGACTCCAAAGTCGCGGAGCGACCGCTGGATAGACATATGACGACCCAAGTCGCCTTTCTTTTTCCAGGACAGGGCAGCCAGGCTGTTGGCATGGGTGCCGACATTTTTGAAAGTTCGCCCGCTGCACGTAACGTCTTTGAAACAGTCGATGCCGCTCTTGGTTTCTCACTAAGCGACCTCTGTTTCAATGGCCCTGACGACACTCTCCGCGCTACAATTAATGCACAACCGGCAATCGTCACTGTTAGCCTGGCTTTACTCGCCTCTCTACAAGCGGCTCTCTCTCCCAATTCATCCGACTGGTCCACCCCCCTTGTGCCTGCCTTTACGGCCGGACACAGCGTTGGTGAATATACCGCTCTTGTCGCCTCGGGTGCGCTTGACCTGCAATCTGCGGTCACACTCGTGCGTGAGCGGGGTCGTTTGATGCATCACGAGGGAACGGTCTGCGCGGGTGGGATGGCTGCTGTGATTGGTTCGGATGAAGCGACCCTGACCAGCATCTGCCAGGAAGCCAGCGCCCAGGCCAGCAAGAATGTCGCGTCTGAGACTGCCAGGAACCGTCATCCGGGCCTGGGACAGGTTTCTGTCGCCAATTTCAATGCTCCCGGTCAGATTGTCATCTCGGGCGAGCAGAGTGCCCTTGAAATCGCGATGGAGATGGCAAAAAGTCGGGGAGCCAAACGTGTTCTCCCACTCTCTGTCAGCGGAGCTTTCCATTCGCCTGTAATGCAGCCGGCAGCGGCCGGATTGGCTCAAGCCCTCGCCAACACAACGATCCATCAGTCCACTATTCCCGTCATCGGCAACATTCATGCACAACCCCTGGTTGGAGCGGAAGAGATCCGTAGCGAGCTGGCGGAGCAGGTGGCCTCTTCGGTGCAGTGGATCAAGACAATCGAGTATCTGACCCAGGCCGGAGTCACTACCTTTATCGAAATCGGGCCGGGCCAGGCACTTTCAGGCATGGTCAAACGCATCAGCAAGGGCGCGAAGATCATGAACATCAGCACGGCGGCTGAGGTGGAGCAAGTTGCCCAGAGTATCCGTGAAATGGGGCTTCTTCGTGAAGTATAATGTAGAAGCTCCCCATAAAAGAGGCAACATCTACTGCGCTTCGCAGGCTGAATTAGTACTTTCGTCTAGAAATCCATTAAATTCAGCCTGCGAAGCGCGTCAGGTTATATTCTGATTAGGACAAAGCAACCTCAATTTACGAGTAAGGCTACTTGACAGGGACCTGAAAAGTGCCTATCTTTGCAGTAAGAAGAGAAGCATGAGCATAGCTCGCTTATTTCGATAGGTATCTGAAGACATTTCGAGCACCTATAGATGAAACTCGCCAGCGTAGACTGCTGTATAACAGACAGTGACGCAATCGATCTGCCGAAGGGTAATCGGAATTGATAATGGCCTAGTTTACCCAAGAGGAGGAAACTGATGGTAACTGATGCTCATGGAGTGGTACGTGTTGCCCGTCAGGTTCTTTCAACGATAGTCATAAACGCCGCATTGGAGATCGCCGGGGTTGTAAAAATGGCCCAGGTCAG
>DASSXK010000191.1:0-3604 GCA_035703945.1 Ktedonobacteraceae bacterium
CCGGTGCATATTCTAACCGAACCTGGCATTGGCTATTATCTGGTAAAGTAGCTCTACCTCTCTTTCCATTGCCATTTCCTCAATATTCCCGGCCTCTTTCATTGCAGGGGTTTTGAGCTCTTCTTGACAAGTTCTTTTTGAGTCATATATAATTAGGTAAGTAAATTATTTACTAGCTTAACTATCAGTAACAGGGAAAGTAATTCTATCTTTTATTGATTGAAAGAGAGTGAAACCTCGATAGATTATTGGACCTGTAATTTTTAGCAAGCAACGCTTCTATTCGCAACACCCTACAACACATTTAGCTTGCAATAGAGCCAAAGGAAGCAGATGGACGTTATTATTGATCCGCCAGCACAAAAGCTTATGCAGGCTTTTATGCAATTTAACAAAGCGCACTGGCATCGCCGCACGATCTTAGGCTTCAAACCCAGCGAAATCCGAGTGCTATTCTGTATAAAGAAGGGGATACATGCAGACTCCTCGGGCATGAAGATATCCGAGATCAGTAAACATCTGCAAGTAACGGCCCCCTCGATCACACAGCTAACCAAAAGTCTGGAGGCCAACGGCCTGATCGAACGACATTTCGACCCAACCGACCGCCGGATAGTTGGCATTAAATTAACCGAAAAAGGTGAGACAATTACGCAGCAAGCAGCGAATACTTTTACAGTATCCATGAATGGACTCATAGATTACCTTGGAGAGGAAAAAAGCAACCAACTGGCTGAGCTCCTTGCAAGTGCCACTCGCTATTTCAACGAGGAAGCACCGGGTGTGGAGCACACAAACTGCAATGAAGAGGAACTAGGATGATAAAGTTATTGCGCTTTATAAAGCCCTATCGTCTATTGATAGGACTGGTATTTATACTCGTCTTTCTACAATCCCTCGCAAATCTCTATCTACCTACATTGATGGCAGATATTATCGATACAGGAATTGTCAAAGGCGACACGCCATATATTCTGCGAATCGGTGGTCTGATGCTCCTTGTAACCATCGGTGGAGCGATCTGTGCCATCATCGCAAGTTTTTATTCTGCCAAAATCGCCATCGGCTTCGGGCGAATTGTGCGCGGCAAGCTCTTCACGCACGTAGAGAACTTTTCGCTGCACGAGTTCGATAAGATGGGAACGGCCTCGTTAATCACCCGAACGACAAACGATACAACCCAGGTCCAGCAGGTTCTGATCATCATCCTGAACATGATGATCAGCGCACCACTGATGGCGATTGGCGGGATTATCCTGGCGGTTGCTCAGGATGCAACCCTCTCGCTCATCCTACTGGCCGCCATTCCTTTCCTTGTTGCCGCGATCCTGCTGATTATGTTCAGGGCGATCCCGCTTTTCCAGGCCATGCAGAAGAAAATTGATCGCCTCAACCTGATCCTGGATGAAGAGCTGACCGGCGTACGCGTCATTCGTGCCTTCGATCGAATCGAGAAGGAGCGCCGACGTTTTGCCGATGCCAATCTGGACCTGACCGATACCGCGATCAAGGTCAACCGGATCGTCGCCTTCTTGATGCCGATCATGATGCTGGTACTCAACATCTCAACGGTCGCGATTCTCTGGTTCGGCAGCATCCGAATCAACAATGGTGATATGCAGCTTGGGGCACTCTTTGCCTTCCTGCAATACTCGATGCAGATCCTGTTCGCCTTCCTGATGCTCTCGATGATGTTCATCATGCTGCCACGTGCAGCGGCCTCCGCCACCAGAATTAATGAGGTTCTGGCAATGGAGCCCGAGATCAACGATCCAGAAAACCCAGAGCAAACCGGGACCCTGCGCGGTCACGTCGAGTTTGATAACGTCACCTTCAGCTATCCCGGTGCGGAAGAACCGGCGCTGGCAAACATCTCGTTCCGGGCCTCGCCCGGTCAGGTCACAGCGATTATCGGAGGAACGGGCTCAGGAAAATCAACCTTGATCAGCCTGCTGCCTCGCTTCTATGATATTGATAGCGGGCATGTTTATATAGATGGCGTGGATACTCGTGATATGAGCCAGGAAAGCTTACGCGCAAAAATCGGGTTTGTTCCCCAGAAGGCCGTGCTTTTCTCAGGCACCATCACAGACAATATTCGCTATGGCAACCTAGAAGCCTCGGATGAAGAAATTTACCAGGCTGCCGAAGTAGCCCAGGCAACAGAATTTATCTCTGAGATGAAAGACGGTTACGATTCGATCATTGCTCAGGGCGGCACAAACGTTTCAGGAGGCCAGAAGCAACGCCTCTCAATTGCCCGTGCTCTGATCCGCAGACCTGAGATCTATGTATTCGATGACAGCTTCTCGGCGCTGGACTTTAAAACCGATGCCAAACTGCGGGCCGCGCTTCGCTCCCAGACCACCGATGCCACCGTCTTCATCGTGGCTCAGCGCGTCGGGACCGTTATGGACGCAGACCAAATTATCGTCCTGGATGAAGGACATCTCGCCGGTATCGGCACACACCGCGAGCTAATGGAGACCTCCGAGGTCTATCGCGAAATCGTCTCCTCGCAGCTCTCAATGGAGGAAATTGCATGAGTCAAGAGCGCTCAACCCAACGACCAGGCGGTGGTATGGGAGGTCCTGGACCAATGGGACGTGGCATGGCATTGGGTATGCCAGTCCAGAAGGCCAAAGACTTCAAAGGAACCTTTACAAGACTGCTCGGCTACTTCGCACCGCAGAAAATCAGCCTGATCGCAGTGTTGCTGGCCGCAATCCTCGGTACCACCTTTAACATTATTGGACCTAAGATTCTGGGTCTGGCAACAACCAAGCTGTTCGAGGGGATCGTGGCAAAGTACCGGGGGATTCCCGGCGCGGGCGTCGATTTCGGCTACATCGGCAACATCCTGTTGCTGCTGGTCGGACTCTACGTGATTAGCTCGATTTTCATGTATATCCAGCAATACATTATGGCGGGTGTCGCCCAGAAAATGGTCTATACGCTGCGGCAGCAGATCGAGGCCAAGATCTCCCGTCTGCCTCTGAGATTCTTTGATTCGCGAACCCACGGTGAGATTCTCAGCCGGGCCGTCAATGATATGGATAATATCAGCACAACCTTGCAACAGAGTCTGACCCAGCTCATCACATCCGCTGTCACTCTGATCGGGGTGATTATAATCATGTTGACAATCAGTCCTCTGCTCTCTCTGGTCGTGCTGATTACAATTCCGCTCAGTCTGCTGGTGACAATCGTCATCGCCAAACGTTCGCAAAAGTACTTCGCGGGACAGCAGAAGGCGCTCGGTAGACTCAATGGTCACGTCGAGGAAATGTTCACGGGACATAAAATCGTCAAGGCATTTGGACACGAGCACGAATCGATTGAACAGTTCGATACGCTCAATCAGAAGCTGTACGAACATGGCTGGCGCGCCCAGTTCATGAGCGGCATGATGATGCCATTGATGAACAGCGTCGGTAACCTGGGCTTTGTCTTCGTCAGTGTTGTCGGCGGCATCATGGTTACGCACGGAGCGATCAGCATCGGCGACGTGCAGGCCTTTATCCAGTATGCCCGCCAGTTCACGATGCCGATTACACAGTTAGCTAACATTGCCAACGTCATCCAATCAACGATTGCCTCGGCC
>DASSXK010000274.1:0-5195 GCA_035703945.1 Ktedonobacteraceae bacterium
TTTCCAACGTTGCCTGCTTGCAAAGCATTCAGTAAACGCGAGAGCGTCGTTGCGAATTGTTTTTTAGCCACGCGATCGATGGTAGTCAGGGTTTGGCTTTTTGTTCTTGCTTGCGAACGTCCGCAATAGCGTCAAACATCGCTTGCATATCCGCGCCAGAGGCAGCAAGCTCGCGCAAACATTCTGTACGGCGCTGTAAGGCCGCTGAAAACTCTGCTACTGGTACCTTTACCCACTCCGCTAATTTAGCAAGCGTGGTCTGATCCGCGTGTATAAAGGTATTGTCAAGCTCATTCCAGATGGAAATTGGCAGTGGTGTAACAGGGACTGGATTCTTTGGATCAGCCTGAGGTGGAAGGAAATGGGTTGTAAACCATTTGCGGCGCGGTGGGTAGGCGCGACCAACCAGACCGATATTGATGACCAGCCCAAGGCGACTCAGATCATTGGCGTTCAGCTTGAGATCGTTCAGGTACATCTGGGTGACATCATCGATGGTATCGGCATGTACGCTGGTGGCAATGTGGTATCCCTGAGAGGGCAGCCTCAAATAGCGACGTGCTACTCGACCCCACATATAGATTGGCAGGTGGTCGCTCACCTCGTTACAAATGGCATAGGTTGTAGCGGGATCAATATCTTCAATGTTAGTGAAGGCAAATTCCTCGTACATCCCCGACATATAGGCCAGCGCGGTCCCCTGGGGCAAGAACTGGAGCAGTGCATTGAGGGTCGTTGTCTTGCCGACACCTGGTTGTGGATCAGTTGGTCCTGCAACGGTCAGGGATGATCCATACTCCAGGAGCAGCCAGACGAGAGCTGCTGTTTCCGGATCAACACTGTGCAGGCTAATGATTTGAGCGACTGAGAGTGGACGTCGAGATTCATAATGCCACCAGTAACGTTCATAGGGATCTCGTGGATCAAACATTTTGTCGTTTCCTTCCACAAAAGAGGAACAGCCTGACCTGGAACAGATCCGAAGCCAGTTTCAAAATACCCTGCTACAAGATGTATGTTGCTGCGATAGATTAGTCGTTGATAATAGAAAGATACCATGTAAGTAGAGACGTTTTCAGCATGCGATTTCGGACCAGTGATTCAATAAGGCGACTGGAAATTGTCCGCTAGGGAACTTTGTCAAGCTTTTCGGCCGTGTGTTGTGCGCCTTCTTTGGCTTCTGCTGGTGTTGGAGCTTTCAGCCAGCCGGGTTTGGGATTCCACCCGATTGAAACGACGCGTGGGGGATGCTCTTCTTCGAGCTCAACGATGCTGACCGAGGCATTATCAATCATAATCGATCCAGCGCGACGGGTATCCAGGCCGCTATAATGGGCGACCAGCAACTTAACGACATCGGCATGAGCCACGAACGCAATAAACAGACCACTACTCTCGCGTTTTCGCCAGCGTTCAACGGCCGCCACTGCGCGGTTCTGAACCTGGGGAAAGGTCTCAACGTCCTCTGGTGCCACAGTGGGATTGTGAATAAAGCTTTTCCAGGTCTCGTCGATTTTGTTCAATTCATGATAGGATTGACCCGCCCAATGACCAATATTGGTATCCATCAGGTCGGGATCGAGATGGAGCGGCAAATTTCGTTCCCGATTAAGAAGAGAGGCAGTGTCGTATGCCCGTTCCAGTGGGCTGGTTACAATCGTACTGATAGGGAGAACGCTCAGAGCCTCCGCCAGGCGTGCCGCTTGTTCCCGTCCCGTATCATTTAAAGCGATGCCAGGAAGTTGGCCTGGAAGGCGATGTTCGACATTCCACGAGGTTTGGCCGTGTCGAATAAACAGCAGGGTGTGTTTCATACGTGTGTGTGTGCTTTCCGTCATATTTGTATCGCATTGGCGATGCTTGAGCCTTTGCCTCCAGAGCCAGGTGCGCCAGCTAGAGACAATCAGGAGCCAGGCCAGGAAAAGATAACTTCCATGGAGATCGGTTTGGCTTCTCACAGGCAACCTTTTCGCGTTTTCATTTGTGAAGAATTTGACATAACGTATGCTTTCTCTGCTACATTGAAGTCAAACAATTGTTTGTATTGTATCAGGGGAGATACATGGGGCGCAACCTTGCGGGTTGCCCTGGTAGATCAATGCAGCAGGGAAAGCAGCTCTGAACCTGTTTTATGGCAGTGTTGTAAGCGGAGGCAAACAGCCATAAATCATATTCAGGTAAGGGGACCTGGCAGGTTCCCTGGTTCTATTTACATGGCACTGGCCGAAAGGAAATAGAGGACGGCGATCCCCACAATTCCGATCAGCATAAGAAGACCGCAGCCAAGGAGCGTTTCGCCGAGCCCAGGCTCTTTGCGCTGCAATTTCGGTGTGGCGTATTCCAGATAGTAAGCCGGAATATAGAGTGGATTCATCCCAGGCATGCTACCGGGCGCTGCGACACCATTGTGAAAATCCCTTTGTCCAGTCTGATAGCCAGTGCCGGATGGTGGTAGGCCGCCGGTACTGGAGAAAGGTTCTTGTGGGATTCCTGTGAACGGTGCACTCTGATATGGTGTGGATTGATGCGTATGATGGCTTGCTAAATAGCCCTGCCTTGGATTGGTCGCAGGCATATGAACGGGTAAAATGGGTACAATGTGCACCCTGGGTGCTTGCAGATCTGGCTGTATGTCTTTCATAATCACTATCCTCCTCATCCCCAACAACAGACATATCCATGTGTCCATTATACTAAATCTGACAATCTAAGCAATCGAGCAGGTACATATGGATGTTCCAATGTGTTTTTCCTTTTGTCATATTGATGCAAATTTATAAAAGTTCAGCAGGGCTTTTCATGATATTGTAGAATGAGAAGAATAGAATAGAAGCATGAAGGAAATTGTTTTTATGCAATATCAAGCCTTAGTGGAAGATTGGGGGCGGGAGAGTCTCGTCTTTTTTCGGGAGTTGCCAGGCTGTTTCTTTTCCCTGCCTGTCTCAACGCCGGTAGAGGATGTCGCGCCTGCCGTAATTAATAAGCATCTGGAGTGGCTAGGAGCGAGTGCTTTAACACGAATTCATCAACCGAGGCAAGTCCAGCAAACTGACGTTAGAATTGGGGAGAGATTGGTTGCGAGTGCTGATCATGGGCCATGTTTTGCCGTAGATCATCTGCCATTGGAGGAAGAGGAAGTCGAATACGCTTTGCGGGTCGCGGCCCAGCTACGAATCGAGCTGTTGCTGGCCTACAGGCAGATTCCTCCGGCGGTACGGGCGGAGCTGCCTGCTGATGGAACCTGGTCATTGGAGCAGCATTTTCGGCACCTTGTCGAAGAAGAGGCCTGGTATATTTCGCGTCTGCAACCCTATCCTGAGGAGAATCCTGGTAAGAAACTGCCCCAGGAGATTCCGACCGCGTTCGCAACGACTGCGATGGATGCGGCATTTACTCTGCGTAATCTGACAGATGGTCAGCGAGGGGCCGTCTATGTACATGATGATGAGGAGTGGACTGCCCCGAAAGTTGTGCGGCGGATGGCTGGTCATTTGTGTGAGCATCGGCCTGTGGTTGAGCGGATGGCGAAGCAGCTCAGTCAGTAGGACGACTTGATAGAAAAAGATCCCAACCGATTTTACCTCTGGTTGGGATCTTTTTCTATGGGCTTTTTGTGCATACAATGTATGCGTTGAAGAAATTAGCTGGCGCAGCTCAGATCGAGCTCAGGATCGCGTAGCTCCTCTTCAGGGGGTTCTGGCAGTGTCAGGTCCTCCTGGTAGGTTGAGGAGTCTTGCATGGCTTCCAGGATGATCTCCTCGACATCTGCGAGGCTATTGATCCGTACCAGGGCATTGCGAACAGCTTTAGCTCCCGGAAAATGACCAAGATACCAGCCCATGTGTTTGCGCAGCTCAACATAATGGTCTTCGCCTTTAAGTCTGGCATGCACGCGAGCGTGTTCCAGTGCCATCTTCAGGCGCTCTTCCCGCGTCGGCTCAGGAATGGGCAGATCCTCGGGCGTTGGATTAATCCCCGCTTGCAGCAGCTCTTTGAGCTTCTCGCGCTGGTTGAAAAGCCAGGGATTGCCAAAGGTGGCTCTTCCGATCAGGACACCATCGACGCCGGTGGTCCGGATGCGCTGGGCGGCCTGATAGAGACTGAGAATATCGCCATTGCCAAAGATCAGCGTATCGGTTTGTTTGACGACCTCGGCGGCGGCGGCGATGGCATCCCAGTTGGCCTCGCCCTTATAGTGCTGAGCCAGGGTGCGACCATGAATCGTGATCAAGACAGGCTCTAACTCCAGTAGATCCTTGACCCAATCCGTGATGATAATGGAATCGTAACCCAGGCGCGTTTTGACTGAAACGGGCAGCAGGCGTCGTTCCGCCTCAAGCGGCTCGCCATATTTTTCATGACGATCAATATTCATTTGCCGCAAGCGCTTGATCCGCTCAGGGTCCATTTCCAGATCTTCGAGGGTCTGGCCGTTGGCCCAGTCGCGTACACCTTGCTGGGTGGCACGGATGATCGCTTTTGCAGTATCGGGCACACGAATCAGAGCTGCTCCGCCGCCTTTATTTGCGACCTTGTTGGCGGGGCAGCCCATATTTATGTCAACTCCGTCAAATCCCAGTTCACAGGCGATATGGGCAGCTTTGTAAAAGTATTCGGGACGGCAGCCGAAAATCTGGGCGACGACAGGGCGTTCTGCGGGGGTGTACAGAAAATCGCGAAAAATGCGGTCGCTGCCACGCCAAAGCCCTTCGACATTGGTAAACTCGGTAATTACCACATCGGGGCGTCCATACAGGCCATGCATCGTACGATTTGGGGCGTCGGTCACGCCATCCATTGGAGCCAGTCCAATTATAGGTTTTTGTAGGGTATCCCAGAACGATGCGTTTTTCATAGTGCCTATTATAGCACCTTTTGGCGAGCGGATATAGGGAAATTGATGTGGTGCGTGGTGGTGCGTCTTTTTGTTTGTTGAAATTGGCTTGAAGTAGTTCCTGGGGCTGATTTAGCGGCTTCTGCGAGAGGTCAGGGTGGTGCCGGTGGTGCCGTTTTGCATGTTTTTTCTAAAAACATATATAAGACCACCCCTCTATAGAGAAAACATGGAAAGTGACACCACCGGCACCACCCGCACCACCTCACCATAAAAATGCACATTTATTTAGCTGTTTTTTTAGGGATATTTTCTGTTTTTTGATAATTGTAATGTGTAGGTGATGGGTCCCTGGTAAACG
>DASSXK010000312.1:0-6650 GCA_035703945.1 Ktedonobacteraceae bacterium
GGACGTCTTCACCATCCAGACTCCTGCGAATCAGATCTGTGATAAGTGTATTGCTCATCGCAATGAAGTCGGACCCGGGCGAGTATAGAGGGTCAAGAAAGACGCCAGCCTCCCCGGTGAGACACCAGTTACTACTGGAGAAAACCTGGCGAGCGCTGTAGGAAAAATTCTTCATAACCCGGAAGTCCTGAATATCATCCAGGTAACGATCTACCTGAGCCGCGCACTGTGGCTCGTGGCGGTGCAACCAGGCAAGGGCGCGTTCAAAGTTATTCAGAGAGTCAAAGGGATGGATGGTCGCATCAGTCACGATGCCGATGCTCGTCGAGCCAGAGGCCAATGGGATCAGCCATACCCAGTAGCCATCACCGCACAAATGAATAGTGCTGAGATAGCGTGATCCATCGACCACGCGGGCCTGCCATGCGGGATCATCTGACCACTCATCGACAGCTATTCTGTGTGCCACTCTGAACCAGACTGCATTTACATTGTGATCTACTTTTTTGGCAAGCCCAAGCTGGCGTTTCAGGACAGAGCTGCGCCCTGTCGCGTCAACAACCCAGCGCGCCTGAATATTCAATTCTTGCCCATCCTGGTGTAAACGGAGCTGGTGGAGACCATCCTGCTCGAACTCCTGGTGAAGGTCGATGTGATCGACCTTGCACTCGTCCAGAAATGTCACTCCCTGCTCTTGAACGATCTCACCAAGTTTATTTTCCAGGCGACCACGATCCAACTGGAAGGATGGAAGAAAGGTCGGTTTTGTCAGGCCAATTTCCACGCGACGCGCGATATCTTGATTGTCTTCTGTCTGGAAAAAGAAACGCAGTCCGAACTTCCTCAACTGGTCGGTATTCAAATGCTCTTTAAGTCCGAGGTCCAGTAAATACTTCGCCGCGATCTCCACGGTTGACTCCCCAACTTTGTGAGCTGCCTCGGGAACAGGATGGTTTTGCTTTTCGGCCACCAGAATTCTGCTTGTAGGGCGTGCTTTCTTGAGCTGGAGAGCCAGAGTCAGACCTGCTAGCCCTCCGCCCAAAATGGCCACGTCGTACTCCTTCGTTGTACCTGAAGGAGTTGCCTCTAAGTCACTCATAGTATTTCCATTCTCGTGGGCTTTCCCGTGGGCGGGCAAGCCCTGGGCGAAACCACGTTTTTCGATGTTATTCTTGCAGTGTATCCGGCACAAAGGCCAGAAATCAGGCAAGGTATTCGACCTGACTTGCTGGCCTTCTCGTGAACTAGCTGTTGACTGTTTGCTGCTGCATGGCCTCGGAAACGATTCCCTGGGAAATGGTCAGCGTTTGCATTTCTGCGAATCGCTCCTCAGGAATACGGATGCGATAACGTCGCTCAATGCGAGCCACAATTTCCAGGGCCAGCATGGAGTCCACGCCCAATTCGCCTACAAAGTTAGCGTCATCGTCAAAGTCATCGACTTCAATAATCTCCGCGATGATAACTTTCAGTTCGTCATGTAAGGTCTGTTCGTTCATTATTGTTCCCCTTTGTAATGCTCATCAAATGCTGGTTTTTCTACAGACAGGTAAAGAATGCTGATAGTGGTCTTCAGGCACTCATGCCACCGTCGATGGCCAGAACTTCTCCGGTGATATAGCTGGCCTGGTCAGAGAGCAGGAAGCAGATAGCCGCTGCAACCTCTTCGGGCTGGCCGAGCCTTCCTTGAGGAATGCCTTTAACCAGTTGCGCACGTTTTCCTTCTGGTATTGATTGCCAGATCTCGGTTTCAATAAAGCCTGGAGCAACCGCATTTACCCCGATACCATAAGAGGCTGTCTCCTTGGCCAGAGCTTTCACAAAGCCGATTTGCGCGGCCTTCGTCGCACCATAGTTGGTTTGCCCGGCCACTCCGACGCGTCCTCCACTCACGGAGCTCACGCAAACGATGCGGCCCGCGCGCTGGCGAATCATGCCATAGACAGAGGCACGAGCATAATTGAAGATGCCTTTCAAATTTGTAGAAATTACACTGTCCCACTGTTCTTCGGACATCATCGCCAGAATGCCGTCACGGGTAATGCCAGCATTAAGAACCAGGCCATAAAGATCTCCCAGGCGCTGTTGAACTTCTTCAAGAACCTGGCGAGTACGAGCAAAATCGCAGACATCGGCTTGGAGAGCCAACACAGAACCGTCAGTTCGACCAGTGAGAGCAATGACTTCATCGGCTGCTTCCTGGTTGCTTTGGTAGGTGAAGGCGACTTGAGCTCCCTGCCGGGCTAGCGCTAACACGACAGCCCGGCCGATGCCGCGTGAGCCGCCTGTTACCAAGACAGTCTTTCCTTGCATAATCGTTCTCCTTTCGTTTGAGATAGGTAGATGGAGGCAAGCTCTATCTCTGCATTGGGGGCGAAGAGAGGCCAGCTCTCTTGCCCTCGATTGGTGATGAAACTCCTTGCACGCATTTCTAGTGTCATACAGGAGATTAGCTCATTACTGGCTGGTACTCACTTCGGGCAACTGCCTGGGCAAATTCGACCGAGCGCGTTTCGATGATATTTTTATCGTAATCCAGGGTAGCGACATGATTGCTTCGTTCAAGCAAAACATGTTCAACTGGTCCTGATACCCGCGCAGCCCATTCCTGGGTATCCGTCAGCGGTACGACTTTATCGAGTAAGCTCGAGAAGATCAGTACGGGACTCTGAATCTCGTGTAGACGTGGCCACATTTCTCGCTGAGGAGGCTTCATAGACATGATTGGCTCAATGGCAGCGTGTTCATAGGTAATCAAGGCAGGCGCATCGGGATCTTCAACTGCTTTCCCGCGAAACCAGCCAAAATAGCGCCTGTTCGTTGCCAGTAATTCATCCATGAAGCTAAAATTCCAGTGTTTCGGTGGCTTCATAAAGCCATTTACAAAGATCAGGCCCGCAATTTCGGGATAATGTAGCCCGAGCCATGCTGCGAGCATACCGCCAGTACATAGCCCACCGACAAAAACATGCTTATGACGTTCGGCAAGTTTTTTATAGCAGTCTTCAGCGCAGCGAGCGTAATCGGACCAGGAGGTCTTCAATTGTTCCTCGACCGACGTTCCATGTCCAGGAAGCAATGGCGCTTCCACTGCGAAATCTGCCTGGGCAAAAGCCATGGCCCAATCACGTACTGTTTGTACAGTCCCCATATAACCGTGCAACAATAGCACACCGCCCTGTGATCCTTCTGCTACAGAGACCGATTCGGCACCAGGGATAACCGGAGTAGACATGAGAGCGCTCCTTTATTTTTCAGGCTCTATTATGTAGGTGTTCTTCTCGACTGTGATATTTCTCTTGTCATTTGCTTCTAAGCAACTATGCATCTTTTCGTTTACCGATTGCTTTTCCGCCCGGTAAATGGTGAGATGAGAGATCTATTAAAAATCTAAGGATAAGACGAAACGATGTTATACATGCCGGGATGGCCTTTTGCGCTGGAAAAAGATTGCAGCGTCTCCTTTTGTTTCGCGCGAGCCTGGTCGAGCGCTTCGGCGGATTCCCAGTGCGCGACATTGATAAATTGGAAAAGGGCACCAGATTGTGGGTTCTGGTGAAGGGTCGCGTCGAGAAAGCCAGGCTCTTTGGAGAGAAGTTTCGAACTTCTCTCCCACCACTCAATAAAATCGTTTTCAGCCCCGGCGTGCACTTCAAAGAGATTGATGAGCGTGGCCGGAGTGGTCTGTGGTGATGTCATCAGGTACCTGCCTTCTCAACAATAAAGGCTGTATTACAAATCCTGACCCCCTGGCCTTTCCAATACTTTTTCATTCCTCCCACCTGTTCTTCATGCACAGGGGCCCGTTGCCATTCTGCCCAGGCTTCTTTACTTTCCCACTCGCTCAACATAATGTAGGCGTGGGGATCATCGCTATCGTGGATCAACTCATCTCGAATAATCCCCCTGGCGTTTTGAACCACCATGCGGCTGACCTCGTAAAAGGCAGATTCAAATGCTTCCTTATCATCTAATTGATGGACTCGTCCAAAGACCAGGATATATGTCGCCATTTTTTTCTCCTTCCTCTAAAAAGCGGCGATGCCTCCCACCCCTCCATCGACAGGAATGGTCGCACCAGTGATAAAGCCTGATAAGTCACTAGCCAGGAAGAGAACAGCATCTGCTACTTCTTCCGGGCGTCCCAGACGACCCAATGCTGCCAGGTAAGCGTAGCGTCCGCGCTGTTCTGGGGAGAGCTGGGCCATCTCACCGGTCGTAATGACTCCAGGCGCAATGACATTGACACGAATATTTTCTGCTCCCAATTCTTTACAAATGGACCTGGTGAAACCAATAACCCCGGCCTTTGAGGCGGTAAAATGCGATTTCCCCCTCATGCCAACAGCGGCAAGGCAGGCCGAAACGTTAATAATCGAACCACCGGGCTGCATCAACTCAATCGCGGCGCGTGTGAGCAGATAAACACCCGTCAAATTGATATCCAGGGTTTCCTGCCAGATGGACAGTGTCAACTCTTTGAGCGGTACCTGGCTAATACTCTCCGCGTTGTTTACAAGGATTTCGATCGATTCGAATCGCTCACGTACGGCTTCTTGCAGGATCGCGACTGCTTGCGCATCAGCAATGTTTGCCTGGAACGCGAAGCTCCCATTGCGCGCTTTTTCGAGTTCCTCGGCCAGCGCAGCGGTATATTGCTCCTCTCGCTGGTAGGTCACAGCCACAGCAACCCCTTGTTCAAGCAACGCCCTGACAATTGCCAGGGTAATGTCATCATTTCCGCAGACGACCAGGGCTTTTTTCCCTGAAAGATCCAACTGCATGCTCTTTGTCCTCTCTTACGCAAACTATGGTCATGGCTAAAGAGATACGGGAGCCTCTTCTTCGAGAAGCACATGCCCCTCGGCGGGGGAAGGAGCCAGAGGAGAACAGAAAAACACCAGCAGCGCTTCCGTCGTGCCGACATTGCGCAGGCGATGAGGTTCGTACCGAGGGATAAATACGGCTGTTCCCTCGTTGGCCAGGACCGTATTCTCGTCAGCCTCAACAGCGACCTGGCCCTTTATGACATAAAAACACTCCTCGCTATAAGGATGATAATGCTTCAAAAACACTTCGCCCGCTTCCAGTGCCAGGGTGCCAAGGAAGCCGGCTGAAGTTCCAACCGTGGTAGGGTTGAGCAACACATGCAATCTGCCCCCGCGATCCTGGTTGAGCGGTTTTACGTCTGAGCGTCGAATAGATGCGATCATTTGAAATTCCTTTCTTTCCCGCGCCTCTTTGCTACGCAGGACGTTTCAAAACGATGGCTGAATTGAAGCCACCAAAGCCACGCGCGCCCACGAGCACGTGACGCAGATGCCTTGAGCGAGCCTGGCCAATAACACAATCGATCTGGCAACGAGAATCAAGCTGCTCAACGCCTACGGTTGGTAAAATGACATCATGTTCCAGGCTAAGCAACGCACAGGCCATATCAACCGTTGAGCCACCATTGAATAAGCGTCCGATCATTGATTTGGGTGCTGAAGCCGGAATAGCCGGTAAGCTCGCTCCAAAAACGCTTTGCAGTGCTCTTACCTCAGCAATATCCCCGTCCTGTGTCCCTAAACCATCACAGATAATCCAGTCGATATCCTCTGGATTGAGCCGGGCTCGTTGAAGGGCCTGTGAGATGGCACGGGCATAGGCCTTGCCATCGCTGGCAGGTTCACGCGTGAGAATTCCATCAAAAGACTGGCCCCAGCCCGCTACCTCGGCATAGATATGTGCGTCACGCTGGAGGGCATGGGTTTTGCTTTCAACACAAAAGCTAGCTCCTCCTTCTCCGGCAATCACTCCTGAGCGCCCCACATCAAAAGGTTTATAAGGGTAAGGTGTATCTTCTGCTGAGAGCAGACCCGAGGCCTGGTGAGATGCGAACGTGTACGGCGTTAAAGGAGCCTCGCTTCCACTGACGATGACCGTATTGCAGATGCTTTGAGCAATGATTTTGGCTGCGTGGCCCATGGCAATTGGACCGCCAGCCGCTTCCGCGCAAATGTTGCGGCCATAACCGCGAATTTTATTGCTGATCGAGACCTGGCCAATGCTTGCGGCATAAAACCATGCGATGGAGAGAAAAGCGCTGACATGTTTGGGCCCCAGGGAGCCACAAATATGGAGCTGCTGCTGGCCATAGGTGTTGCCACCTGTTCCTGCGGCAAAAACGGCACCAACGTTCTGGGGAGCCTCATCGCAAATTTGTACTCCGGCGTCGCGAATCGCTTCCTGCGTACAGGTCAGGTCAAAGTGTGTCCAGCGATCGGTCTGGACAATAATGCGCGGATCGAGAAATGTTTCGGCATTGAAATTGTCTATCGATCCGGCCATTTTACTGGCAAAGCGTTGTGTATCAAAGCGAGTGATAGGGGAGATGAACGATTTTCCGCTGGTCATGCCTTGCCAAAAGGCGGGTACGCCAATTCCAGCCGGCGTAACAACTCCGAGACCTGTAATCACAGCAGTATCTGGCATATGTATCACTTTCTCTTAAAAAGCGGAGAGGACCATAGCAGATTGAAACCCACCAAAGCCACTCGCGGTAGAAATTAGATTTTTTACCCTAGCTTCACGCGCAACATTTGGCACATAATCAAGATCGCATTCTGGATCTGGAACCTGGTAATTAATGGTGGGTGGAATAATTC
>DASSXK010000444.1:0-2130 GCA_035703945.1 Ktedonobacteraceae bacterium
CTGGGGAAATCTTTACCTCAATTATGGCGGGCCGCATGCTGAGTATTTACCATGTTGACCCACTGGTAATCGTACCCGCGCACGTTTCAAATGATCCTATCCTGCGGTTTATGCCATCCCCCCATCAACCCGCCCTTTATGGACCGCTCTGGCTGGAGATCTGTGCGCTCCTCGCAGGCATTACAAACCAACTTCAGTTAACCGTGCTGCTCTTCAAAGGCCTGGGACTACTAACACATTTACTAAACATTGCGCTTATCTGGTTACTACTGGACAAGCTGTTTCCACAGCATCGGATCACTGGCACATTGCTGTATGCCTGGAATCCCTTGATACTGATCGAACTTGTCGCAAATGGACAACACGAAGGTCTCGTCCTGAGTCTCATTCTGCTGACAATTCTGCTTCATCTTCAACAACGTCGTTGGGCGCAGGTCGGAGCGCTGATCTTGCTGGGACTTACCAGCAGCCTCAGCTTCCTGGCTTTAGTGCTAATTCCGCTCTATGCCTGGTTTCTGGTGCAAAGCGAGGCCACTTCCGGGCACACGTTCTGGGAATTTTGCTGGCGGCTGGGATTGGGAATTGCATGCTTCCTGATTCCGTTACTGCCGCTCTGGCGAGGTGGCTCAACCTTTCTGGCCTACACCTCGTTGCTTGACTTACAACATGGCCTCTATACACCGTTAAGCACGATTTCCCAGCCAGTTCGCTTTATCTTTGCAAACTTCGTGCGCCTATTTCATTTACCACCAACAATGAATCCAACCAGTTCAGCCGAGCTATCGGTCAAAACGACGGCCCTGCTTCTCTTTGGCCTCCTGTATGGTGCCCAGTTCAGCCACTTACGCCGTCTTACAGGATTGCAAGCAACCTCGAACGGTCTTCCACTCCTCCTCAAAAGCTGGCAGAGCGGAATGTTTTGGGCCTTAATCTGTATCGTTACACCTTTTTGGCCCTGGTATACTATACCTGTACTCGGCCTCGTTTGCCTGCTAAACTATAATCGGAGTACGATTGCGTTGCTTTTACTAAGCTGTAGCCTCCTATTCACATATCCTTTACAGCGGGTAATTCCACCTGCGCAATCCTTTTATATACCCGCTCTGACCTTTGGAATCCCTCTTATTTATATATTAATAGCAAAGAGCAGGCTCATTGGAAAGGATTCACCTTCTTAATGGTAGATGAAGTTAAGCAGCGCAAAATAGAACATGTCAATGTGGCCTTAAATCAGGATATTTCGGCCCCACAGCAGGCAAGCTGGAGCGATATTCAGTTTGTCCATCAGGCTTTGCCGGAGGTTGATCTTGATCAGGTTGAGACATCCGTGAATTTTCTAGGACACAAATTACAATATCCAATTTTTATCTCGTCTCTAACGGGTGGACATCCCGACGTACTCAATATCAATCGCAATCTTGCACGAGCGGCCGAGGCTTATGGCCTGGCAATCGGCGTAGGAAGCCAGCGAGCGGCTATTGTAAATCCCGATCTCGCCCCCACTTACGCGATCACACGCGAGTACGCTCCATCGGCCTTCCTGATTGCGAATATTGGAGCTCCTCAGCTCATCCCCCAGGCACGTCACGAGGCCTTTGGTCCCACCCAGGCGCAGGTGGCAATTGACATGCTTAACGCCAATGCCCTGGCTATCCACATGAACGGCTTGCAAGAGGCGGCTCAGCCTGAAGGCGATCGGCGAGCCGTTGGAGAAGCCCAGGCCCTGAAAAACCTGACAGCCAGTTTGAAGCTACCGATCATTGCCAAAGAAACCGGGGCCGGTGTCTGTCGTGAACAGGCTCTATTGCTGCGCTCCTGCGGTGTCTCAGCAATAGACGTTGGAGGAGCTGGCGGCAGTAGCATGCCCGCAATTGAAGCAGCCCGCTCTAAATCACGTGGAGATGAACAAACCTACAGTATTGGCATGCTCTACCGAAACTGGGGCATCCCAACTCCAATCGCCGTTGTTGAAGCAGGGGTCGCCCGCCTACCACTGATCTCGACAGGTGGGGTGCGCAATGGACTCGACGCTGCCCGTGCGCTGGCACTTGGCGCAACACTGGTCGGAATAGGTTTTCCTTTCCTGAAAGCCGCCAGTGAAAGTTATGAGAAGGTCTGTGAACTCCTGGA
>DASSXK010000449.1:0-2091 GCA_035703945.1 Ktedonobacteraceae bacterium
GAGTTATAGACACGGAACCAGGCCGTTGTCAAAATATCCCTCAGTTTGATGGCGACCGCCTTATTGTAGCCTGCAACTACAGCAGCAGTTGGCTTATTCTCGGCCACTTCACGCGAGAGATTTGGTCCGCTTAAGACCGCCAGGCGATCACGTGCATCCGGCAGCTCATCACAAATGATTTCGGACATGCGTTTGAGCGTGTTGACTTCAATCCCTTTACTGGCACTCACCAGCAGCGTTGCCGGGTCCAGATATTCACGCAGAAGACGCAGATTCTCGCGCAAACGCTGCGACGGTGTCACCAGGATCAAGCAATCTTTGCCACGTACGGCCTCTTCGAGCGAAGAAGTCACCCGCAAGCCTTCGGGAAGCGTAATGCCCGCCAGGAACCGAACGTTTTCCCGTTTCTGCTCCATCTCCTCGGCCCGCTCGGCTTGATGCTCCCAAAGTGTCACTGCCAGTTTTTTCTGAGCCATGATTGTAGCCAGAGTGGTTCCCCAGGCTCCGCTGCCTATAACACCAACTGTAACCATATGTTTTGCTCCTCATAAATAATCGTGCATGTGTATACTTGCCCGTATACCGATCCCTGGCTACTTGTCCTCCATGGCAAGAAGGCGGTAATCATCAACGATTTTTTTATCGCAGTGTGAACATACCTTCTCTAGTTGTACGAAATATTCTGTGACCTGGTGACAGCAATTTCAAAAAGCCGGACCAGAGTTGACTGCAATTGTAGCATGCTAAGGTTAAGAAAGTCACGGAAGTAAACTTCCCTCCCTTGCCCTCTAGCCTGGATAGACTACCTCGCCCGTGATTTTCCCCGAAAGCTTGCCAGGAGAATAGCAAAAGCCAGCCTGTATGCTTATCCGCAATACAGACTGGCTTTCGAACCAATTTTAGAGTTCGGGGTTATTTTCTGCGTTGGCGCAGCAGGATCACAGCGACCGTTGCGATTGTCGCCACACCGAAGGCTCCCAGGACCAGTCCAAGGTTGGCTTTTAGACCACCATCGGCAGGGGCATCAACCATAGAATGGGCGTCTTCGCCGCCTGCTTCGTGGAACAACTGGTGCAGCATCGTATCGTAAATCTTGCGCAAGCCGAGGGGAGCAAATGTGCGCTCGAAGAAACCTTTGACGCCATGAGCGCCTTCCCACTCGCTGGTGACACTGACATAGGTTTGCTTGCCACCGGCCATCGGGGCCAGGGTCCAGGTCGTCACAAAGGAGGAGTCGGTATCGCTTTCGGTTACGACTTTGCCCTTATTGGGCTCTTCGATTCGCAGGCGATAGGGGCGTTCGCGTCCACCGGCCCGAAGTCGATATGAGACGACAGTGCCGGGACCCTTTCCGCCCTGTTCGACAGCATATTCGATGAAGTTTGGCGTCAAAATACGCTGGCGCTTGTTTTTATAGTCGGTCAGAATATCATAAACGTCTTCGGGCCGGGCCGGAATGACCTGGTCACGATTTACCTGTACATGGCTCATAATTTTTATTTCTCCTTCAGTTCCACCCCCGATAAGGGATGGCTCTGTAGCATAGATTGTTTTTCAGATAAATGTTTGTATTATTACTATCATAGCACAGGCCTTCACACCGCATCGTTTCAATTCCAGGCAGGGCGGTACAAAAGGTTCACCGCTCCTGATCATTTTTGGATAGAAGGTTCAGTTGCGCCAAACAAAGCCTCTGTGTTATATTACATCGAAGTAGAACGTTTGTACAACGTCAATTGTACACATAGCGTTGCTTGAGCTTTTTAAGGAGAGCAATATGAGAGAAATTCAGGCTAATGGCAGAACGATCAATGCCTACCTGGCCATGCCCAAGAATGGCAGCGGGCCAGGGGTGCTGGTTCTGCATGCCTGGTGGGGACTCACCGATGTTTTCAAGCAGGTCTGTGATCGTCTCGCCCAGGAGGGCTTCGTCGCCCTTGCTCCCGACCTCTATCATGGAGAAACCACCACTTCAGTCGATGAGGCCGAACAACTGGCCTCAAAATTGATGAAGAGCGGCACAGGTTCCCAGGATGTTGCCGCAGCCATCAGTTACCTGCAACAACAAGCGGGCAGGAGTGGAAAGTCGCC
>DASSXK010000455.1:0-2393 GCA_035703945.1 Ktedonobacteraceae bacterium
GAACGCAAGGGGTTCGTATTGACGCGGCCCATGATCAGGTGCTGGTTGATGGTCAACCAGTGCAGTGCGCTTCGCAAAAAGTCTACGTATTGCTCCATAAGCCGATCGGCTATGTAAGTACGGCCTTTGATCCTCAGGGGCGCCCGACCGTGCTGGAACTTCTTCCGCCGAATCTTCAAGCTTTGCGTGTCTATCCCGTTGGACGCCTGGATATCGATACCAGTGGACTGTTGATTCTTACCAATGATGGCGATTTTGCTTTGCATATGACGCATCCTCGATATTCAATGGAGAAGCATTATCATGTTCTGGTGAAGGGCTATCCAATGCCACAGACGCTGGATATGCTGCGCCAGGGCGTGATGATTTCCGAAGACGATGGGAAAAAGCATCGAACATCACCGGCTCTGGTTCAGATTATGCACCGCGCGGCGGGCGAAAATTGCTGGCTGATGTTGACGATTCACGAAGGACGAAAACGTCAGGTTCGTCGAATGATGGCGGCTGTTGGACACACCGTGGTTCGGCTGGTTCGCGCTGGTATTGGCCCGATTGGGATTGGAGATTTACCGGTTGGTGGTTGGCGAATGTTAAGTGAATCTGAAGTAAAAATGTTAATTGAGGGTACTCGCGTGTAGCTTTGTGGTATACTCAATCCTGAAAATACAGACCAACAAATGCACGGAGGAAGCATGCAACGTCCAGCACGTATCGCGATTGATGGACCGGCGGGGGCTGGTAAAAGCACTGTAGGTGAACAATTAGCGCAACGATGGGGGTATCTCTATATTGATACCGGGGCAATGTATCGCGCAGTGGCCTGGTTAGCTTTGAATGAAGACGTTTCTTTAGATGATGGCCCGGCCCTGGCTACGCTGGCCCAGAATGCTGAGATTACGATTACGCGGCCAACTGCCAAAGATGGTCGTCAGTATAACGTGACTGTGCATGGGCAAGATATCACCTGGGACATTCGTAATTCTTCTGTCACACGTGCGGTCTCGCAGGTTTCCGCCCATCCTGAAGTGCGATCGCTCTTGATTGCTCAGCAACGCGAGATGGCTCGTCAGCAGCGGGTGGTGATGGTTGGTCGCGATATCGGCGCGGTCGTTTTGCCTGATGCCGAGCTAAAAATTTATCTTACCGCAAGTCTGGAAGAACGTGCCCAACGGCGCTACGCTGAGCTGGTTGGTCGCCTGGGAGAACATAGCCCCGCGCTCCCGACGATGGAAAGTGTGCGTAACGATATCGCACGCCGCGATGAGATTGATCGCGATAACATGCAGCCTGCTCCGGATGCCAAAGTAATTATTACCGATCATCTGGCGATTTCGCAGGTGCTGGATGTCATAAATGACTTGCTGGAGGAACAAAATGGAACAGGAACAACAAGAGGCGAGTATCATTTCGAGCACGCAAGAGAAATCTGCTGAGCCCGAAAAGACAGATGCGCCTGCCGTAACTGAGGCCGTTGCGAAGCCGCTGAAGACTGAGAAGCCTATTAAGAATGAGCCGACTAAAGCTTCTAAAAAGTCGGCGAAAAATTTGTACGTGCCCTATGTTACGCCGCTAATCCTCTATAATGCGATTCGCTACACTGCGATGTTCCTTTTTACAATTATTGCAAAGGTACGTCTGCGTGGACGCTATAATGTGCCGAGCAATGGTGCCTGTATCGTTGTTGCCAATCATCTTTCCTGGCTTGATGTACCAATGATTCCGGTCTATATACACCGTAAGGTTGTATTTATGGCCAAGGAAGAGCTGTTTTATAGCAAAGCTGGTTGGTTGGTACGTTTCCTGGGAGCTTTTCCGGTGAAACGTGGTGAGGGCGATCGCCAGGCCTTGCGAACGGCTGATGAGCAGCTCAAGGCCGGAAATATTGTGGTGATTTTCCCCGAGGGTACCCGCAGTAAGACGCATGCCCTGGCGAAGGCCCATTCGGGCATGGGGATGATAGCTCTCCGGTCAGGTGTGCCGGTCGTGCCGGTGGCAATCTGGGGAAGCGAGAAGGTCTTTAAGAATTTTGGTGCGCCTGTGACGATCTCTTATGGTGAGCCAATCACGTTGAAGCCCAAAGGTCAGAAAATTAGGCGTGAGGATATTGAGGAGGCCACCGAATTGGTGATGCATAAGATTGCTGAGATGCTGCCTCCCGAATATCGCGGCGTCTATGCCGAAGAGCCCGTGCAATAAAAGTCTTTTGGAGGAGATGATTTGATAAAAATCATCTCCTTTTTATTAGACGGGGCAGATCAGGAAGAAGGGACAGGCGGGACAGCGTGCAGGCTGTTCCGGTGCAACGGGATACTTGTGAGCCTTGATCCCTTCAATCGCGTTCAAGACTTTTTGCTTCAATGTTTTTTCGCTGCGGCTGCTGATGCTGATCGGGA